>NZ_JALRNG020000028.1:0-83028 GCF_030272875.2 Pseudomonas sp. BJa5 | reverse complement strand
GCCCGGGGCGCGGGGTTGGGGCGGGTCGCGGCTGGGTTTAGGGGTGGGGGGGCCCCCCCCCCCCCTCCCGGCGGGGGCTCCCCCCACGATGAGGCCCTCAAGGCTACTTGACCGGCCCCAGATTCGCCTCGCTCATATCCAGCTCCCCCAGCACCTGGCGCACCACGTCATCGCCGACCTTGTGATGACGGTGCAGCTTGTACAGCTCCAGCCGCTGCGCCCGCAGCGCCCGCAGGCGCAACCGCCGCTCCAGCTGGTCCATCTGCTCGGCCAGGGCCTGGGCTTCGGCACTGTCATTGAAATTGTCCAGCTGATGCCGGTATTCGGCCATCAGGCGCGCCTTGAGCTCCGCCGCCAGGGCCGCCTGGGTCGCATCCTGGGGTACGCCAGGTTCGGCCAGGTCTTCGGCTTCAAGGGCGTGGATCGCCGCTTCTGCCGTTTGCCGCCAGGCCTCCTTGGCCTCCTGGCGCACCGCGTCGTCCGGGCTCTTGGCCACCCCGCGCAGCAACAACGGCAGGGCAATGCAGGCCGACACCAGCGACAGCAGAATCACCCCGGCAGCGATGAAGATCAGCAGGTCACGCTCGGGGAAGGCCTTGCCGGCACTGATCAGCAACGGCACCGACATCACACCCGCCAGGGTCACCGCCCCGCGCACCCCGCCCACCGTCAGCAACCAGGCCGAACGGGCATTGGGCAACAACACCAGGTCTTCCTTGCCGCGCCAGCGGCGGATCACGCCGATCAGCCGCCAGACGCTCTGCACCCAGACGAAACGCAGTACCAGCAGCACCACAAAGATCGCCAGCACATCCAGGCAGCGCCACGCCAGGGTCGGCCACAGCGAGGCTTCGTGACTGGTGACCGCCTTGATGATGTCGGGCAGTTGCAGCCCCAGCAGCAGGAAAATCAGGCCGTTGAAGCTGAACTCCAGCAGCGACCAGACACTGCGGTTGAGCAGGCGTGTGCTGGTCTGGCGCGGCAGCAGGTCGAGCCAGCTCTGCATCATGCCGGCGGCCACCGCCGAAAGAATGCCCGAGGCGCCCAGGCGCTCGGCCAGTACATAGGCGGCAAAGGGCAGCACCAGCATGAACACCACGTGGGTGGCCGGATCATCCCAGCCGCGGGCAATCATCCAGGCCCGCAGGCGCCCCACCAGCCAGCTCAGGGCGACACCGATGGCCAGCCCGCCCACTGCCACCAGCACGAAGGTCAGGCTGGCCTCGCCCAGGGAAAACACCCCGGTGATGGCCGCCACCAGGGCGAACTTGAAGGTCACCAGGCCCGAGGCATCGTTCATCAGCGCCTCGCCCTGGAGCATGTGCATCAAGGGCGTCGGCAAGCGGTCCTGGGTAATGGCCGAAACGGCCACGGCGTCGGTTGGCGACAGCACGGCGGCCAGGGCAAAGGCCACCGGCAGCGGAATGCTCGGCAGGATCCAGTGAATGAAATAACCGGCACCGACCACGGTGAACAGCACCAAGCCCACGGCCAGGGTCAGGATCGGGCCACGTAGCCGCCAGAGGTCGCGCTTGGGCATGCGCCAGCCGTCGGCGAACAGCAACGGCGGCAGGAACAGAAAGAGAAACAATTCCGGGTCCAGGGCCACGTGCAGCCCCAGGGTCGGCCAGGCCAGCAAGGCCCCCGCGCCGATCTGAACCAGCGGCAGCGGCAGCGGGATGACCCGACCGACGAGTTTGGAGACACTCACCAGCATCAGCAGGATGAGAACGGTGTAGGCTGATTGCATGCGGCGTGTTCCTGTTCAATTCAAACGCAGTCAATGGCATGACGATCAGCCAGGCCAGGCTCTGCCATTGAACCGACATAGTAGCCGCTCACGCTGTGGGCGCACCGCTGCACAAAAGTCGCAGAGGCCGCCGAAACGTGTAACACAATGCTACAAAGACCCCGACCAAAGCCAACCCAACCCGGCTGACCGTGGCATAATCCTTCACCATTTTTTCCCAGGAGGGGCAAGACATGACCAAACGCGACACGCCATTGCACCTTTATGGAATCAAGGCCTGCGACACCATGAAGAAAGCCCGTACCTGGCTGGAAGACCAAGGCCTGGGCTACGACTTTCACGACTACAAGACCCAAGGCATCGACCGTGCCAGCCTGACCCGCTGGTGCGACGAGCATGGTTGGGAAACCGTCCTCAACCGTGCCGGCACTACCTTCCGCAAGCTCGAAGACGCCCAGAAGGCCGATCTCGACCAGGCCAGGGCCATCGAACTGATGCTGGCCCAACCGTCGATGATCAAGCGCCCGGTGCTCGACCTCGGCGAGCGGACGTTGGTCGGCTTCAAGCCCGACCTGTACGCAGCCGCCTTTCAATAACGCGGCGCCACGCTTTCATTCAAATTCGCAAGAGGTAACTGCATGTCCACTACCCTGTTCAGCCTGGCCTTCGGCGTCGGCACCCAGAACCGTCAAGGCGCCTGGCTGGAAGTCTTCTACGCGCAACCCTTGATCAACCCGAGCGCCGAACTGGTCGCCGCCGTTGCCCCGGTACTGGGTTACCAAGGTGGCAACCAGGCCATCGCCTTCACCAACGCCCAGGCCGCGCAACTGGCCGAAGCCGTCAAGGGCATCGACGCTGCCCAGGCTGCCCTGCTGACCCGCCTGGCCGAAAGCAGCAAGCCGCTGGTCGCTACCCTGCTGGCCGAAGACGCCGCACTGACCTCGACCCCGGAAGCCTACCTCAAGCTGCACCTGCTCTCGCACCGTCTGGTCAAGCCTCACGGCCTGAGCCTGGCCGGCATCTTCCCGCTGCTGCCGAACGTGGCCTGGACCAGCCAGGGCGCCATCGACCTGGCCGAGCTTGCCGAGCAGCAACTGGAAGCGCGCCTGAAGGGCGAACTGCTGGAAGTGTTTTCGGTGGACAAGTTCCCGAAAATGACCGACTACGTCGTGCCGGCCGGCGTGCGTATCGCCGACAGTGCCCGTGTGCGCCTGGGTGCCTACATCGGCGAAGGCACCACCATCATGCACGAAGGCTTCGTCAACTTTAACGCCGGCACCGAAGGCCCGGGCATGATCGAAGGCCGCGTATCGGCTGGCGTATTCGTCGGCAAGGGTTCGGACCTGGGTGGCGGCTGCTCGACCATGGGCACCCTGTCCGGTGGCGGCAACATCGTCATCAAGGTCGGCGAAGGCTGCCTGATCGGCGCCAACGCCGGTATCGGCATTCCGCTGGGCGATCGCAACACCGTCGAAGCCGGCCTGTACATCACTGCCGGTACCAAGGTGAACCTGCTGGACGAGAACAACCAGCTGGTCAAAGTGGTCAAGGCCCGCGACCTGGCCGGCCAGACCGACCTGCTGTTCCGTCGCAACTCGCTGAACGGCGCCGTGGAGTGCAAGACCCACAAGTCGGCCATCGAGCTGAACGAAGCACTGCACGCCCACAACTAAGTGGTACCATCGGGTCTGGCCAACGCCAGGCCCGATACCCAGGTCCGATCATCATGTTCCAGCCCTCCCCGTGGCGAGCCGACTTCCCGGCCATCGCCGCCCTGCAACGCCAGCACCAGACCTACCTGGACAGCGCTGCCACCACGCAAAAACCGCAAATCCTGCTCGATACCCTGAGCCACTATTACAGTCATGGTGCCGCCAATGTGCACCGTGCCCAGCACCTTCCCGGCGCCCTGGCCACCCAGGCCTTCGAACGCAGCCGCGAAAAGGTCGCCGCCTGGCTCAACGCCAGCGACACCCAGCAGATCGTTTTCACCCATGGCGCGACCTCGGCCCTGAACCTGTTGGCCTATGGCCTTGAAGGGCTGTTCGAAGCCGGCGACGAGATCGCCGTCAGCGCCCTGGAGCACCACGCCAACCTGCTGCCCTGGCAACAGCTGGCCCGGCGTCGCGGGCTCAAGCTGGTAATACTGCCGCTGGACAGCCGCGGCCTGATCGATCTTGAGCTCGCCCTGCAACTGATCGGCCCGCGCACCCGCCTGCTGGCCGTGAGCCAGTTGTCCAACGTGCTCGGCGCCTGGCAACCCCTGGCGCCGCTGCTGGCCCACGCCCATGCCCAGGGCTGCCTGACCGTGGTCGACGGCGCCCAGGGCGTGGTCCATGGCCGCCAGGACATGCAGCAACTGGGCTGCGACTTCTATGTGTTCTCCAGCCACAAGCTCTACGGCCCCGACGGGGTCGGCGTGCTCTATGGCCGTACCGAGGCCCTTGCGCGCCTGCGCCACTGGCAATTCGGCGGCGAGATGGTGCAGATGGCCGATTACCATGACGCCAGCTTTCGCTCCGCCCCCCTGGGCTTCGAGGCCGGTACCCCGCCCATCGCCGGGGTGATCGGCCTGGGCGCCAGCCTCGACTACCTGGCCGGGCTCGATGCACAGGCGGTCGCCGAGCACGAAGCCGCCTTGCACCGCCACCTGATGCGCGGCTTGAGCGATCGCGAAGGCATCCGCCTGCTCGGACAACCGAACCTGGCGCTTGCCAGTTTCGTGGTCGAGGGCGTGCACAACGCCGACCTGGCCCACCTGCTCACCGAGCAGGGCATTGCCGTGCGCGCCGGTCATCATTGCGCCATGCCGCTGCTCAACAGCCTCGGTCTGGACGGTGCCATCCGGGTTTCCCTGGGGCTGTACAACGATGCCGATGACCTGCAGCGCTTCTTCGAGGCGCTGGATCAGAGCCTGGAGCTGCTGCGATGAGCCTGAGTGCCAGTGCACAGGATGCGCTCGCCAGCTTCGAACAGGCCGCCGGCTGGGAACAGCGCGCCCGCTTGCTGATGCAATGGGGCGAACGCCTGGAGCCGCTGGGCGATGGGGAAAAATCCGAAGCCAACCGCGTGCATGGCTGCGAAAGCCAAGTCTGGCTGGTGGCCGAGCAGCTCGACGGCCAGTGGCGCTTCAAGGGCGCCAGCGATGCGCGCATCATTCGTGGCCTGCTGGCCCTGCTGCTGATTCGGGTTGAAGGCCTGTCCAGCGTGGAACTCGCGCAACTGGACCTGCCCGGCTGGTTCAATCAGCTGGGCCTGGGTCGCCAGCTTTCTCCCTCGCGCAGCAACGGCCTGAACGCCGTGCTGCAACGCATGGCTCAGCTCGCCGCTGGCGCCTGAGCCTTGCGCTCGGACGGACGGCGCACACCGGCCACGAGTTTTTCCACCGCCTTGCTGGCGGCGACCATGCCGAAGGTCGCCGTCACCATCATCACTGCGCCAAAGCCGCCCGAGCAGTCGAGCTTGACGCCCTCGCCAACAAAACTCTTTTGCAGGCAGACACTGCCATCACCCTTGGGGTAACGCAGCTGCTCGGTGGAGAACACGCAGGGCACGCTGTAGTTACGCGAGACATTGCGGGAGAAGTTGTAGTCGCGCCGCAGGGTCGAACGCACCCGCGAGGCCAGCGGGTCGTTGAAGGTCTTGTTCAGGTCGGCCACCTGGATCTGGGTCGGGTCGATCTGCCCGCCGGCACCACCGGTGGTGATGATGGTCATCTTGCGGCGCCGGCACCAGCCGATCAGGGCGGCCTTGGCCATGACACTGTCGATGCAGTCGATCACGCAGTCGATGTCCTCGCCGATGTACTCGGGCAAGGTCTCCTTGGTGACGAAATCGACCACCGCGTGCACCGTGCAGGCCGGGTTGATCGCCCGCAGGCGCTCGGCCATGACCTCGACCTTGGGGCGACCGACGTTGCCTTCCATTGCATGCAACTGGCGGTTGGTATTGCTGACGCAGACGTCATCCAGGTCGAACAGGGAGATTTCACCCACGCCGCTACGGGCCATGGCCTCGGCCGCCCAGGAGCCCACGCCACCAATGCCGACGATGGCCACATGGGCCTCGCGCAGGCGCTGCAAGCCGCTGTCACCGTACAACCGGGCAACACCGGCAAAGCGTGGATCATCTGTACTCATGGCCATACCCCGAAAAAACCGGCGCGCATTATAGGCTGCTTGCCGCGCGATGGCATCCTGCTTCGGACCGCTCGCCTGCGTAGGAATTAGTAAAAGCCGGCGTAATCCTGTTTTAATGGTCCCGGCAATCCCAAGTCCTGGACGACAACTGCACGGGCCTCAGAACTTCATCACGTGAAGTCAATCTAACCTGTTGCGCCGCCCTTTTCCTACACAGAATAGGCGGTCAAAGCGCAGGATCCGCGCCCTGTGGCGCTTGCCCGTTCCACCCTTCGGAACCCGAACTATCTATGTCATCGCGTAAATTTGGTATCAACCTGGTGATAGTCATGGCCATTGCCGCGCTATTCACCGGGTTCTGGGCGCTGATCAACCGCCCGGTTTCCGCCCCCGACTGGCCGGAGCAGATTTCCGGCTTTTCCTATTCGCCGTTCCGCCTCGGAGAAAGCCCGCAAAAAGGCCAGTATCCCAGCGAGGATGAACTGCGCCAGGACCTCGAACAGCTGAGCAAGCTCACTGACAGCATCCGCATCTACACGGTCGAAGGCACCCAGGCCGAGATTCCGCGCCTGGCCGAGGAATTCGGCCTGCGGGTGACCCTCGGGGTGTGGATCAGCCCGGACCTGGAGCGCAACGAGCGGGAAATCCAGAAAGCCATCGAACTGGCCAACAGTTCGCGCAGTGTCGTGCGGGTCATGATCGGCAACGAGGCCCTGTTCCGCAAAGAAATCACCCCCGAAGCGCTGATCCAGTACCTGGACCGGGTGCGTGCCGCGGTCAAGGTGCCGGTGACCACCAGCGAACAGTGGCACATCTGGAAGGAACACCCCGAGCTTGCCAAGCACGTCGACCTGGTAGCGGCGCACATCCTGCCCTACTGGGAGTTCATCCCGATGAAGGACGCCGGCCAGTTCGTGCTGGACCGCGCCCGCGACCTCAAGCAACTGTTCCCGCGCAAGCCGCTGCTGCTGTCCGAGGTCGGCTGGCCGAGCAACGGCCGCATGCGCGGCGGCGCCGAAGCCACCCAGGCGGACCAGGCCATCTACCTGCGAACCCTGGTCAACAAACTCAACCGCCAGGGCTACAACTACTTCGTCATCGAAGCCTATGACCAGCCGTGGAAAGCCAGCGACGAAGGCTCGGTGGGCGCCTACTGGGGCGTGTTCAACGCGGCCCGCCAGCAGAAATTCAACTTCGAAGGGCCGGTGGTGGCCATTCCGCAATGGCGTGTGCTGGCGGTAGGCTCGGTGGTGCTGGCGATGCTTTCGCTGACCCTGCTGCTGATCGACGGCTCGGCGCTGCGCCAGCGCGGTCGTACCTTCCTGACCTTCATTGCCTTCCTGTGCGGTTCGGTGCTGGTGTGGATCGGCTACGACTACAGCCAGCAATACAGCACCTGGTTCAGCCTGACGGTGGGCTTGCTGCTGGCACTCGGTGCCCTCGGGGTGTTCATCGTGCTGCTGACCGAAGCCCATGAACTGGCCGAGGCGGTGTGGATCCACAAGCGCCGCCGCGAGTTCCTGCCGGTGCAGGCCGACAGCGCCTATCGACCGAAGGTGTCGGTGCATGTGCCGTGCTACAACGAGCCGCCGGAGATGGTCAAACAGACCCTCAATGCCCTGGCCGCCCTGGATTATCCGGACTACGAAGTCCTGATCATCGACAACAACACCAAGGACCCCGCCGTCTGGGAGCCGATCAAGGCCCACTGCGAAATGCTCGGCGAGCGCTTCAAGTTCTTCCACGTCTCGCCCCTGGCCGGCTTCAAGGGTGGCGCGCTGAACTACCTGATCCCGCACACGGCCAAGGACGCCGAAGTGATCGCGGTGATCGACTCGGACTACTGCGTGGACCGCAACTGGCTCAAGCACATGGTGCCGCACTTCGCCGACCCGAAGATCGCCGTGGTGCAATCGCCCCAGGACTACCGCGACCAGCACGAAAGCACCTTCAAGAAGCTGTGCTACAGCGAATACAAGGGCTTCTTCCATATCGGCATGGTCACCCGCAACGACCGCGACGCGATCATCCAGCACGGCACCATGACCATGACCCGTCGCTCGGTGCTCGAGGAGCTGGGCTGGGCCGACTGGTGCATCTGTGAAGACGCCGAGCTGGGCCTGCGCGTGTTCGAGAAAGGCTATTCGGCCGCCTACTCCCACGAAAGCTATGGCAAGGGCCTGATGCCCGACACCTTCATCGACTTCAAGAAGCAGCGCTTCCGCTGGGCCTACGGTGCTATCCAGATCATCAAGCGCCATGCCGCCAGCCTGCTGCGCGGCAAGGATTCGGAACTGACCCGCGGCCAGCGCTACCACTTCCTGGCCGGCTGGCTGCCGTGGATCGCCGATGGCATGAACATCTTCTTCACCGTCGGTGCCCTGCTCTGGTCGGCGGCGATGATCATCGTGCCGCAACGGGTCGACCCGCCGCTGCTGATCTTCGCCATCCCTCCCCTGGCCCTGTTCGTGTTCAAGGTCGGCAAGATTGTGTTCCTCTACCGCCGTGCGGTCGGGGTCAACCTCAAGGACGCCTTCGCCGCGGCCCTGGCGGGCCTGGCGCTGTCGCACACCATTGCCAAGGCGGTGCTGTACGGGTTCTTCACCAGCAGCATTCCGTTCTTCCGCACGCCTAAGAACGCCGACAGCCATGGCTTGCTGGTGGCGCTTTCCGAAGCCCGTGAAGAGCTGTTCATCATGTTGCTGCTATGGGGCGCGGCGGCCGGGATCTACCTGGTCCAGGGCCTGCCGAGCAACGACATGCGCTTCTGGGTGACCATGCTGCTGGTGCAGTCGCTGCCGTACCTGGCGGCGCTGATCATGGCGATGCTGTCGTCGCTGCCCAAGCCGGTGGACGCGCCCCAGCCTGCCCAGGCGTCCTGATACCGGCCGAACCACTGTAGGAGCGGGCTTGCCCCGCGATTGCGTCCTGGCAGGCACAGTGCATCGCGGGGCAAGCCCGCTCCTACAAAGACAGTTGCGCCCACAGGATTGGCTCACAGCCAGCCTGTGGGGGCCGCCGCTGACAAACGACACTGATCCGAAGTCCGGACGCCGGTCTTTTGCTATAAGATAACCCCCCTCGAATTCGTGCCCTGCCTTGCCCCCGGAGTTCCCCAATGACGGCCCCTGCCGACCTCTCGCCTACCCTTGAACTGGCCTGCGACCTGATTCGTCGCCCCTCGGTGACCCCGGTTGACGCCGATTGCCAGAAACAGATGATGCAGCGCCTGGGCGATGCCGGCTTCATGCTCGAGCCGATGCGTATCGAAGACGTCGACAACTTCTGGGCCACCCACGGCACCCAGGACGGCCCGGTGTTGTGCTTCGCCGGCCACACCGACGTGGTGCCCACCGGCCCCGTGCAGGCCTGGCAGAACGACCCGTTCGAAGCCCTGATCGATGCCGACGGCATGCTCTGCGGCCGCGGCGCCGCCGACATGAAAGGCAGCCTGGCAGCCATGGTGGTGGCCTGCGAGCGCTTCGTCGCCGACTACCCGAACCATCGCGGCAAGGTCGCTTTCCTGATCACCAGCGACGAAGAAGGCCCGGCGCACCACGGTACCAAGGCCGTGGTCGAACGCTTGGCTGCGCGCAAGGAGCGTCTGGACTGGTGCATCGTCGGTGAGCCGTCGAGCACCAGCCTGGTCGGCGACGTGGTCAAGAACGGCCGTCGTGGCTCGCTCGGCGCCAAACTGACCGTGCGCGGCGTGCAGGGCCATGTGGCCTATCCGCACCTGGCGAAGAACCCGATCCACCTGGCCGCACCGGCCCTGGCGGAGCTGGCAGCTGAGCACTGGGATGAAGGCAATGCCTTTTTCCCGCCGACCAGCTTCCAGATTTCCAACGTCAATTCCGGCACTGGCGCCACCAACGTGGTCCCGGGCGAGCTGACCGCGCTGTTCAACTTCCGCTTCTCCACCGAGTCGACCGTCGAAGGCCTGCAGCAGCGCGTCGCGGCGATCCTCGACAAGCACCAGCTGGACTGGCATGTGGACTGGGCGCTGTCGGGCCTGCCGTTCCTGACCGAGCCGGGCGACCTGCTCGACGCCGTGGCGGCCAGCATCAAGGCGGTCACCGGCCGCGAAACCACCCCGTCGACCAGCGGCGGCACCTCCGATGGCCGCTTCATCGCCACCCTGGGTACCCAGGTGGTCGAGCTGGGCCCGGTCAACGCCACCATCCACCAGGTCAACGAGCGGATCCTGGCCAGCGATCTCGATGTCCTGACCGAGATCTATTACCAGACCCTGACCCGGTTGCTTGCCTGATGCTCACCTGCCCCATTTGCAGCGCCACACTGAGCGCGGTCG
Organism: Pseudomonas sp. BJa5; assembly: GCF_030272875.2. NCBI lineage: Bacteria > Pseudomonadati > Pseudomonadota > Gammaproteobacteria > Pseudomonadales > Pseudomonadaceae > Pseudomonas > Pseudomonas sp. BJa5. The sequence continues at coordinate 72,827 of NZ_JALRNG020000028.1, read as the reverse complement.
ACAACGGCGTGGCCTGCCCCGCCGGCCACCGTTTCGACCGCGCCCGCCAGGGTTACCTGAACCTGTTGCCGGTGCAGCACAAGAACAGCCGTGACCCGGGCGACAACCAGGCCATGGTCGAGGCTCGCCGCGACTTCCTCAATGCCGGTCACTACGCCCCCGTTGCCCGGCGCCTGGCCGAACTTGCCGCCGAGCGCGCCCCGGCGCGCTGGCTCGACATCGGCTGTGGCGAGGGCTACTACACGGCGCAGATCGCCCAGGCGCTGCCCCAGGCCGACGGCTACGCCCTGGACATCTCCCGCGAAGCGGTCAAGCGTGCCTGCAAGCGCGATCCGGCGGTGACCTGGCTGGTGGCGAGCATGGCCCGGGTGCCCCTGGCCGATGCCAGCTGCCAGTTCCTGGCCAGCGTGTTCAGCCCCCTCGACTGGCAGGAGGCCCTGCGCCTGCTGGCGCCCGGCGGCGGCCTGATGCGTGTCGGCCCGACCAGCGAGCACCTGATCGAATTGCGCCAGAAGCTCTACGACGAAGTGCGCGACTACGCCGACGACAAGCACCTGGCCCTGGTGCCTGCCGGCATGCAGCATGCCCACAGCGAAACCCTGAAATTCCGCCTGAGCCTTGTCGATGGCAAGTCGCGCGCCGACCTGCTGGCCATGACCCCCCATGGCTGGCGCGCCAGCGCGGAAAAACGCGCCCGCGTCATCGAGCAAGCCGAACCGTTCGAGGTCACGGTATCGATGCGTTACGATTATTTCGTGCGCCAAGACTGAGCACACCCGGAGCCCCCCATGCGCCAACCCGATATCGAGATTTACCTCAAAGACGCCGACGTCACTCACAAACAGATTGCCGAGTGGCTTGGCCAGGCCCTGGGCCCTTGCAGCGAATGGCAACAGAAAGGCCAGACCTGGAAGTGCAAGGCCGGTAACATTCCAGTTACCTGGTTACCGAAGGCTGTAGGTAAATGGAACAGTCTTTACCTGGAGAGCGACCAGACGCCCTGGGCGGATGACATCGCTTGCGCCCGCGCCGCGTTCGCCGCGCTGAACGTCGAAGTGCGCTGTGCACCGGGCAGCTGGGTCGAGGAAGAAGGTGAAGAGGATGCCGATCGCTGGATCCGCATCAGTGCCGACGGTGAAGAGGAAATCACCTGGCGGACAAGCTGACCGACCTGGATCAGGCTGCAAGCTACAAGTTACAAACCTGGCACGGCCGGCTTGCAGCTTGTAGCTTCAAACATGCGATCTAAAGCGCTTACAGCCCGATTACGTCTTCTGCCTGCAGGCCTTTCTGGCCCTGCGTCAGGCTGTATTCGACCTGCTGGCCTTCGATCAGGGTGCGATGCCCCTCACCCCGAATGGCACGGTAGTGAACGAACACGTCCGCACCACCCTCACGCTGGATGAAGCCATAACCTTTGGCGTCGTTGAACCACTTAACACTTCCAGTCTCACGAGACGACATCTGAACTACTCCGGATTTTTATTTTGGAATCGCCTTGCATGCAGAGGGGTCACCACCCTCTGCCGACGCAGCTTGCAGAAATCTCCTGCAAGCTGCGGACCGAGTATATGCCACACTTAAATTATTTTTCATGACCGTGGCGCTTTTTGCTGAACTTGCGCAGATACGGCACACTTGCCGACTGAGCAATTACTCGAAAACTCCCTGCAGAGCACACACCGTATGACCCGTTCCCCCCTGCGCCGCCTGATCTTTGGCGCCCTGCGTCGCCTGTTGTACCTGTGGGTTCGCTCCGAGACCATCAACCAGTCATCCTTCACCCTGAACCTGGACCGCAGCCGCCCGGTGTTCTACGCCCTGCAATCGCCCTCACTGACAGACCTGGCGGTGCTCGACCGCGAGTGCACCAAAGCCGGGCTGCCGCGCCCGATCCTGCCGGTGGCGGTCGGCACGCTGCAGGAGCCGGCCGCCTTCTTCTACCTGACCCCTGACCCGGACTGGCTCGGCCGCCAGGACAAGCGCGGCGCACCGCCCACCCTCGCCCGCCTGGTCAATGCCATCAGCCAGCATGCCGAGGAAGACGCACAGATCATTCCGGTCAGTGTGTTCTGGGGCCAGTCGCCAGCCAGCGAGTCCAGCCCGTGGAAGCTGCTGTTCGCCGACAGCTGGGCGGTCACCGGTCGCTTGCGCCGCTTGCTCACCGTACTGATCCTGGGGCGCAAGACCCGCGTGCAGTTCTCCGCGCCCATTCACCTGCGCGAACTGGTCCAGCACAACAAGGGCCACGAACGTACCGTGCGCATGGCCCAGCGCCTACTGCGGGTGCACTTTCGCAACCTCAAGACCGCGGTCATCGGCCCGGACATCTCGCACCGGCGCAACCTGGTCAAGGGCCTGGTCCACGACCCGCTGGTACGCCAGGCCATTGCCGATGAGGCCGAACGCGAGAACATCCCGCTGGCCAAGGCCGAGGCCCAGGCCCTGCGCTACGGCAACGAGATCGCCTCGGACTACACCTACACCGCCATCCGCTTCATGGAAGTGGTACTGAGCTGGTTCTGGAACAAGATCTACGACGGCATCAAGGTCAACAACATCGAGCAGGTGCAGGGCATCGCCCCGGGCCATGAGGTGATCTATGTGCCCTGCCACCGCAGCCATATGGATTACCTGCTGCTGTCCTACCTGTTGTTCCGCAACGGCCTGACCCCGCCGCACATCGCCGCCGGGATCAATCTCAACATGCCTGTAATCGGCGGCCTGCTGCGCCGTGGCGGCGCCTTCTTCATGCGCCGCACCTTCAAGGGCAACCCGCTGTACACCGCGGTGTTCAATGAGTACCTGCATACCCTGTTCACCAAGGGCTTTCCGGTGGAGTACTTCGTCGAGGGCGGCCGTTCGCGCACCGGGCGCATGTTGCAGCCGAAAACCGGCATGCTGGCCATCACCCTGCGCAGCTACCTGCGCTCCTCGCGCACGCCGATCGTCTTCGTTCCGGTGTATATCGGCTACGAACGTGTGCTCGAAGGTCGCACCTACCTGGGCGAACTGCGCGGTGCCAGCAAGAAGAAAGAGTCGATCTTCGACATCTTCAAGGTGCTGGGCGCCCTCAAGCAGCGCTTCGGCCAGGTGGCGGTGAACTTCGGCGAGCCGATTCGCCTGGGCGCCTTCCTCGACCAGCAGCAACCTGGTTGGCGCGAACAGACCCACGCACCACAGTTCCGCCCGGCCTGGCTCAACGAGACGACCTCGCGCCTGGGTGAAAAAGTCGCCCGCCACATGAACGAAGCGGCGGCGATCAACCCGGTCAACCTGGTGGCCCTGGCGCTGTTGTCCACCAGCCGCCTGGCCCTGGACGAGCGCGCCCTGGCGCGGGTGCTGGACCTGTACCTGGCACTGCTGCGCCAGGTGCCCTACTCGCCGCACACCACCTTGCCCGAGGGCGACGGCCTGGCGCTGATCAAGCACGTCGGGGGCATGGACCTGCTGGCCGAACAGAGCGACGCACTGGGCAGGATCCTCTACCTGGACGAACAGAACGCGGTACTGATGACCTACTACCGCAACAACGTCCTGCACATCTTTGCCCTGCCGGCGCTGCTGGCGAGCTTCTTCCTCAGCAGTTCGCGGATGAGCCGCGAGATGATCCTGCAGTACACCCGGGCGCTGTACCCCTACCTGCAGTCGGAGCTGTTCATTCGCTGGGAGCTCGACACCCTGGACGCGGTCATCGACCAGTGGCTGCAAGCCTTCATCGACCAGGGCCTGCTGCGTTTCGAGAACGGCGTGTACCTGCGCCCGGCGCCCAGTTCACGGCAGTTCGTGCTGCTGACCCTGCTGGCCCGGGCGATCACCCAGACCCTGCAACGCTTCTACATGGCCACCGCCCTGCTGCTCAACAGCGGCCAGCACAGCCTCAGCGCCGAAGAACTGGAAGACCTGTGCGTGGTCATGGCCCAGCGCCTGTCGATCCTGCACGGGCTCAATGCCCCGGAATTCTTCGACAAGACCCTGTTCCGCCACTTCATCCAGACCCAGATCGAGCAGGGCGTGCTGCGTCCCGACAGCAACGGCAAGCTGGGCTACCACGAAAAACTCAGCGAACTGGCCGAAGGTGCGGCCAAGCGCGTACTGTCGGCGGAGGTGCGCCTGTCGATTCGCCAGGTTGCCTTGCAGCGAGAAGAACCGGCAGAAACCACTTCCCTCTGACTCAACGAATCCTCCGGCGATAGGGTGGTCCAGCCACACACTCACCCTATCCTGGAGATTCATCATGAACAACGAAATCACCCCCTGCCTTGAAGTCGAAGTCTTCTACCTCGAGCGTATGGCCCTGCCTGGCGAAGTGCTGGTCAGCGTCAATCTCGAGGACGTCTCCCGTCAGGATGTAGCTGCGCTGACCCTGGCCAGCCAGAGTCTGCGTACCGACAATGGCGTCCCCTTCACCTTCAAGTTGCGCTACGACCCCAGCGTGATCAAAGACAATCACGTCTACAGCGTTCGTGCTCGCATCGAGCATGAAGGACGGCTGATCTGGACCAGCACCAGTGCCCACACCGTTGACCTGAACAAGTTGCCTGGCAAACCGGTGCACCTGAGGATGGAACAGGTTTCCACCGATCGAGGGTGATTCCGGCAAGCAGTGGCCGTTTTGACTGATCTCCAGCGGAAAATCCGTTAAAGTTCAAGGAAGTCGATGAAACTGTCGACATCAATTGAATGGAGCTCCAATGAAGAAACTGCTGACGCTGTGCCTAGGCGCCCTGCTCACTGCTTGCTCAAGCACTACCCCTGCCCCCAAGGCCTCGCTCGACGGCGAGGTCTACTACTTGCAACGCATCGCCCTGCCGCCTGCCGCCACCTTGAGCGTCAGCCTGCAGGACGTTTCGCTGATGGACGCCCCCGCCGTTACCCTGGCCAGCCAGAACGGCCCGGTCAAAGGCCAGGTGCCACTGCCTTTCCACCTGAGCTACGACCCGGCCCAGATCAAGCCTGGCCACCGCTATGCGGTCAGCGCGCGGATCGAACTGGACGGCAAGCTGCTGTTCATCAACACCGAGCACCATGGCGTGCAACTGGATGGCAACGACCCGCAACCGCTGCGGATCAAGGTCGACGCCGTTCGCTGATTGCCCGTTCCAACCGCTGATAAGGATGCTGCCATGTTTCGCCCCGCTCTCACCTTCACCGGCCTGTGTGCCGGCCTGCTGCTCTCGGCCAGTGCCATGGCGCTGTCGCTCACCGACCTGACCCAGAAAGACGCCTCTACCGGCCTCAAGGACGCCCTGACCCAGGGTGCGCAGGTTGCCGTCAAACAACTGGGTACCCCGGGCGGCTTCAGCAGCAACCCCGATGTGCGCATCGAACTGCCGGGCAACCTGGGCAAGGCGGCCAAGACCATGAAGAAATTCGGCATGGGTGCCCAGGTCGAGCAACTGGAAGCCAGCATGAACCAGGCCGCCGAAGCCGCCGTGCCCCAGGCCCAGGCGCTGCTGGTCGATGCCGTGAAGAAAATGACCGTCGAAGACGCCAAGGGCATCTTGAGTGGCGGCACCGACTCGGCCACCCAGTACCTGGACAAGACCAGCCGCGAGCAGATCCGCGCCAAGTTCCTGCCGATCGTCAAGCAAGCCACCGATCAGGTCGGCCTGGCCCAGCAGTACAACAGCTTCGCCGGGCAAGCCGCGAGCCTGGGCGTGCTGGATGCCAAGAACGCCAATGTCGAAGGCTACGTGACCGAGCAGGCGCTCAACGGCCTGTTCGAGATGATTGCCAAGCAGGAAGAAAGCATTCGCCAGAACCCGGCGGCAGCGGCGACCAGCATGGCCAAGAAGGTGTTTGGCGTGCTGTAGTTCGAAAAGCATCGCGGGGCAAGCCCGCTCCTACAATACCGTAGGAGCGGGCTTGCCCCGCGATCAGCACTTCAGCCCTTCTTCACCCTGAACCACGCCGCATACAGCGCCGGCAGGAACAACAGCGTCAGTGCCGTCGCCACGATCAACCCGCCCATGATCGCCACCGCCATCGGCCCGAAGAACACGCTGCGCGACAGCGGGATCATCGCCAGCACCGCCGCCAGGGCGGTCAGCACGATCGGCCGGAAACGCCTGACCGTCGCCTCGATGATTGCCTGCCAGCGGTCAAGACCAGCAGCGATGTCCTGTTCGATCTGATCGACCAGGATCACCGAGTTGCGCATGATCATCCCCGACAGGGCAATGGTCCCGAGCATCGCGACAAAGCCGAACGGCTGGCGGAACACCAGCAGGAACAGAGTCACGCCGATCAACCCCAAGGGCGCGGTAAGGAACACCATCACCGTGCGCGAGAAGCTGCGCAGCTGCAGCATCAGCAAGGTCAGCACCACCACGATGAACAGCGGCACACCGGCGTTCACCGACTTCTGCCCGCGGGTGGAGTCTTCCACCGTGCCGCCCACTTCCAGCAGGTAGCCATCGGGCAGTTCGGCGCGAACCGGGTCCAGGGTCGGCAGGATCTGCTTGACCAGGGTGACCGGCTGCTCCTTGCCGTAGATATCGGCCCGTACCGTGACGTTAGGCAGGCGGTTGCGGTGCCAGATGATGCCTTCCTCGAAGCCGTACTCCAGGGTCGCCACCTGCGACAGGGCCACGCTGCGACCATTGTCGGTGGGCACCGCCAGGCTCGGCAGGTTGGCCAGCTCGGTGCGCTCCTGCTGGGTGCCGCGCAGGAGGATCTCGATCAGCTCGTTGTCTTCGCGGAACTGGCTGACCGAGGAGCCGGTCAGCGAACTCTGCAGGAATTTAGCCAGGTTGGCGGTGCTCACCCCCAGGGCGCGGGCGCGGTCCTGGTCGATGTTCAGGTAGACCACCTTGCTCGGCTCCTCCCAGTCCAGGTGCACGTTGACCACATGGGGGTTCTCGCGCACCTTGGCCGCCACCTTGCGCGCCAGGGCCCGCACTTGCTCGATGTGCTCGCCGGTGACGCGGAACTGCACCGGGTAGCCCACGGGCGGACCGTTCTCCAGGCGCGTGACCCGCGAGCGCAGGTCGGGGAACTGCTCGTCGAGGGTGCTGATCAACCAGCTGCGCAGGGCTTCGCGTTCTTCGATGGTCTTGGCCAGCACCACGAACTGGGCAAAGCTGGCCGCCGGCAGTTGCTGGTCCAGCGGCAGGTAGTAGCGTGGTGAACCGGTGCCGACATAGGCCACGTAGTTGTCGATCCCGGTGCGCTCCTTGAGCATCGCTTCCAGGCGCTTGACCTGTTCGGTGGTGTTGCTCAGCGACGCCCCCTCGGCCAGCTTCAGGTCGACCATCAGTTCCAGCCGCCCGGAGGCCGGGAAGAACTGCTGGGGCACGAAACGGAACAGCAGGATACTGCCGACGAACAGCGCGATGGTCGCCACGATCACCGTCTTGCGCTGCTCCACGCACCAGCCCACCAGGCGTCGTACCCGCTGGTAGAACGGCGTGCCGTAGGGGTCCGGGCCGCCGTCGGCGGTACCATGCTTGGCCGCATGCAGCTTGGCCAGGTCAGGCAGCAGGCGCTCGCCCAGGTAAGGGACAAAGACCACCGCGGCGACCCAGGAGGCCAGCAAGGCGATGGTCACCACCTGAAAGATCGAGCGGGTATATTCACCGGTGCCGGATTGCGCGGTAGCGATCGGCAGGAAGCCTGCCGCGGTGATCAGGGTGCCGGTGAGCATCGGGAATGCGGTGCTGGTCCAGGCATAGCTGGCGGCCTTGAGGCGGTCGAAGCCCTGCTCCATCTTGATCGCCATCATCTCGACGGCAATGATCGCATCATCCACCAGCAAGCCCAGGGCCAGTACCAGCGCGCCCAGGGAGATCTTGTGCAGGCCGATCCCCAGGTAGTACATGGTGGCGAAGGTCATCGCCAGCACCAGCGGGATGGCCAGGGCCACCACCAGACCGGTGCGCATCCCCAGGGAGAAGAAGCTCACCACCAGAACGATGGCCAGGGCCTCGACCAGCACCTGGACGAACTCGCCGACGCCGGTCTTCACCGCAGCCGGCTGGTCGGAGACCTTGCGCAACTCCATACCGGCCGGCAGGTTGTGGGCGATGCGGGCGAACTCGGTTTCCAGGGCCTTGCCCAGCACCAGGATATCGCCGCCGGGTTTCATCGACACGGCCAGGCCGATGGCGTTTTCGCCCATGAAGCGCATGCGCGGTGCGGGCGGGTCGTTGAAACCACGGCGCACCTGCGCCACATCGCCGATACGGAAAGTACGATCACCGACCCGGATCGGAAACTGTTCGATCTGCTCGACGGTATCGAAGCGCCCGCTCACCCGCAGTTGCAGGCGCTCGCTGGGGGTCTCGAAAAAGCCTGCGGTACTGACCGCGTTCTGCTCTTCCAGGGCCTGTTGCACGGCGGCCAGCGGCAGGCCGAGGGTGGCCAGCTTGAGGTTGGACAGCTCGATCCAGATCTTCTCGTCCTGCAGGCCCAGCAACTCGACCTTGCCCACGTCCTTGACCCGTTGCAGCTGGATCTGCACCCGGTCGGCATAGTCCTTGAGCACGGCATAGTCGAAACCTTCGCCGGTCAGCGCATAGATGTTGCCGAAGGTGGTGCCGAACTCGTCGTTGAAGAACGGCCCCTGGATCCCTGGCGGCAGGGTATGGCGGATATCGGCGACCTTCTTGCGGATCTGGTACCACAGCTCGGGGATATCGGCTGAATGCATGGAGTCGCGGGCCATGAAGGTGACCTGGGACTCGCCGGGGCGCGAGAAGGACACGATCTTCTCGTACTCGCCGGTCTCCATCAGCTTCTTTTCGATGCGCTCGGTGACCTGGCGCGAGACTTCCTCGGCGCTGGCCCCCGGCCAGTTGGTGCGGATCACCATGGCCTTGAAGGTGAATGGCGGGTCTTCGCTCTGCCCCAGCTTGGTGTAGGACAAGGCGCCGACCACCGCCAGAAGAATCATCAAAAACAGTACGATCTGCCGATTGCGCAGGGCCCAGGCGGAAAGGTTGAAACCCATCGGGACTTACTCCTTGGCCGCCAGATTCACCACACGATTGGAACGATCCACCGGACGTACCTGTTGCCCCTCCTGGAGCACATGTACGCCGGCCGCCACTACCCAGTCCGAGGCATTGAGGCCTTCGAGCACCGGAACACTGCTTTCGCCATAGGCGCCCACCCGCACCGGTACACGCTTGAGGGTGTTATTGGCGTCCACGCGCCAGACGTAGGTCTGGCCATTCTCCGCGGTCAGCGCCGACAGCGGCACCGACAGCGGCACCTGTTCGGCATGCTGGATATAGACTCGGGCGCTCTGGCCCAGCTCGGCCGGAACCTTGCCGGCGCTGAAGGCGATACGTGCGGCGAAGGTGCGCGAGCGTGGATCGGCCGATGGCGACAGCTCGCGGATACGACCAGTGAAACGTTCGTCCGGTTGTGACCAGAGCTCAACCGACACCGCCTGGCCGACCTTGAAGCGACCGAACTGCTGCTCCGGCAGGCCGATCAGCACTTCACGCTCGCCATCTGCGGCCAGGGTGAACACGGTCTGACCGGCGGACACCACTTGCCCCACTTCCACCTGGCGCTTGGCAATCACTCCGTCCTGGGAAGCCCGCAGCACCGCGTACTCGGCCTGGTTGCCGGCCACGTCGAACTCGGCGCGCACCTGCTTGAGCCGGGCCTGGCCGGCACGATAGAGGTTTTCGGCATTGTCGAACTGGGAGCGGCTGACCATCTGCCGGTCCATCAGGGTCTTGTAGCGATCGCGTTCGGCCTTGACCAGGCTCAGGTTGGCTTCGGCGGCGGCCAGTTGCGCGCGGCTGGCTTCCAGCTGCAGGCGCACGTCCTGCGGGTCCAGCTCGGCCAGCGGCTGCTCGGCCTTGACCCGCTGCCCTTCCTCGACCAGGCGCTTGCTGACCTTGCCACCGATGCGAAACGCCAGCTCCGGCTCGAAGCGCGCGCGCACCTCGCCCGGGTAGCTGTCGGCGGCGGCACTGGCCGGCTGCGGCTGCACCACCATGGCGGGGCGCAGGGACGTCTGCGGCGCACTCTCCTGCCCGCAGGCAGACAGCAGCGCGGCAAGAGCGATGGGCAGGGCGAGGGGCAAGGCATGGCGCAACATGATGAATGACCTTTCGCGAGTGACGCTTGGAATATTTATACTCGCGAGTATATTAAATCAGGGAACCACACCGGGGAAGCGTCGGCCCAAGAGAAAAAACGTATTAACACGTCTCCCTTATGTCGATAACTGCCAGCCCGGGCCGGGCCGGCGATGTACCATATGCACCTACTGGAACCTTTAAACGCCCCCATGCCCAACGATCTCACCGCTCCCGCCGGCCCTGGCCGGCCCAAAGACCTGGCCAAGCGCCAGGCCATTCTCGAGGCGGCCAAGCAGCTGTTTCTTACCCTTGGCTATGCCAGCACCAGCATGGATGCGGTCGCGACAGCGGCAGGTGTTTCAAAACTGACGGTCTACAGCCACTTCACCGACAAGGAGACGCTGTTCACCTCGGCGATCTCGGCCACCTGCACGGCGCAGCTGCCGGAGCTGATCTTCGAGCTGCCCGACAACGTGCCGCTGGAGCAGGTACTGTTCAACATCGGTTGTGGTTTTCAGGCATTGATCAGCAGCGACCAGTCCGTGCAGCTGACCCGCCTGATCATGACCCTGGGCGCCCAGGACCCCAAGCTCAGCCAGATTTTCTTCGAAGCCGGCCCGTTGCGGGTCCTGCGCGAGATGGAGGCGTTGCTGCAGCGGGTCGACCAGCGCAACCTGCTGCGTATCGAGCACCCCGACAGGGCGGCGGAACACTTCTTCTGCCTGCTCAAGGGCGCGCCGAACTACCGCCTGTTGCTCGGCTATGCCCCGGCCCTGGACGCCGATGCCGCCCAGGCCCATGTGCACGAAGTGGTGGAGATGTTCATGCGCGCGTATCGCCCCTGATCAGCCCTTGAGGGCTTTTTTCGGGTAGATGTCGTAGCGGCTCGACTTGCCTTCCAGGCTGTGGCTCGGCTTTGGCCCGTCGATGATCGGCGCCTTGCGCGGACGCTTGACCACCACCCGGTGGCTGGCCAGGGCCAGGGCGGCTTCGAGCAAGGCCGGCGCATCCAGATCGTCTCCCACCAACGGGCGGAACACGCGCATTTCCTTTTTCACCAGGGCGCTCTTGTCGCGGTGCGGGAACATCGGGTCGAGGTAGATCACCTGGGGCGGCTCGCCCTGCCAGCTGCGCATGCGCTCGATGGCATTGCCGGTCAGCAGCTGCATGCGTGCGACGATAGGACCGACCTCGGCATCGCTGGCGGCGCGGGCCAGGCCGTCCTGGAGCAGCGCGGCAACCAGCGGCTGGCGCTCGATCAGGGTCATCTGGCAGCCCAGGCTGGCCAGCACGAACGCATCCTTGCCCAGCCCGGCCGTGGCATCGAGCACCTGCGGGCGCACGCCCTGGGCGATGCCCACGGCCTTGGCGATCATCTGCCCGCTGCCGCCGCCATACACCCGCCGGTGCGCCGCCGCGCCCTCGACGAAGTCGACCCGCACAGGCCCGGGTGCCTGCGGCCCCAACTGCTGGATCTGCAGGCCATCGACGCCCACCTGCACGGCAAACCCGGCCGTGTCGTCTTCCAGAGGCAGGTCCAGGCGCCGTGCCCACTCTTCGGCTTGCGCCTGATACTCGGCCGTCAGCGCCTCGACCCGGATACCGCCGTCCGCCTGTTGCTCCACCTTCACATCCTGTACTCAAAAAAATTAAATGATCGTCGGCCGCGGCCGATATACGCAGTATTCGCTATTTTGCCAGACCGGGACGGCCTGCGACTGCCATGACCGATATTCTTCAGCTCAGCTCAGGCTATTTATCGCCCGTAGGCAATTATGGCCGGCACAACACCCAGGCATTGGGCGGCGTCAGCCACCTGTGGCAGGATTTCTTTGCCCGCGCCCTGGCCGAGCAGCAGGCTGAAGGCAGTGAACCGGGCAGCTTCTCGCCCGCCCCCGTCGACAAACTCACCGGGGAGCCTCTGGGCGGCACCCAGGTGCTGGCGCAGATCCATAGCCAGCGCCTGTGCAATGTCCAGGACACCGAGATCGCCCCGCCCGAGCCGCTGTTCCTGCCGATTGCCGAGTTCGAGCCCGAGCTGCTGGAAAAGCTCGCCCCGCCCTTCAGCGACGCCGAACTGATCGAGCAACAGCGCCAGCTGGACATCAGCAACAGCTGGGTGCGCCCGGTGGTCATGAGCCAGGGCCACCCGCTGCCCGAGCCAGGCCCTGGCCCTGAGCCCAAGTCGCTGTATCTGCCGATCGCCGAATTCGAGATGGACCTGCTGGACAAGGCGCCCGAGCCGTTCGACGCACCTACCCTGGTGGCCCAGCAATCGGCACTGGACTTCGACACCCGCTGGGCCCGCCCGGTGGTGCTGAACAACGTGCGCATCGCTGCCTGAGTTTCAGCGACCGCCCATCCCGCTTCAACGTCGGAACAATCGGTTCAACTGATCGAATGGGAGCGCCTGTTCACCGTAGCTGAAACGACCCTGGTGCATGATTTCCTCGGCCCCCCGAAAAAACGCGCCATAGGCTGCCCGGGCCAGTGACGAGCCGACGCTGATGCGCCGCACCCCCAGGTCCTGCAACTGGTTGACGCTCAAGTCCACCCCAGCCATGCCCATCAACACGTTCACAGGCTTGGGTGCCACGGCCTGGACCACGGCGCGGATTTCCTCTGCGGTACGCAGACCGGGCGCGTAGAGCACATCGGCGCCGGCTTCGGCAAAGGCCTGCAGGCGGGCAATGGTGTCATCCAGGTCCTGGCAGCCATGCAGCAGGTTCTCGGCCCGGGCGCAGAGCACGAAGGGAAAGTCCAGGCTGCGGGCGGCAGCCACTGCGGCTTCGACGCGTGCCACGGCGTGATGGAAGCTGTAGATCGGCTCCTCGGGATTACCGCTGGCATCTTCGATGGAAGCGCCCACCAGGCCTGCCTGCGCGGCCTGCACAATGGCCGCGGCGCAGCCTTCAGGGTCATCGCTGAAGCCGTTTTCCAGGTCGGCCGCCACCGGCAAGGCCGTGGCATCGGCAATGGCGCGGGCGTTGTCCAGGGTCTCGGCCAGTGTCATCGCCCCTTCGGCATCCGGCCGCCCCAGCGAGAAGGCAAGACCGGCACTGGTGGTGGCCAGGGCCTCGAACCCCAGGCTCGCCAGCAGCTTGGCGGACCCGGCATCCCAGGGGTTGGGAATGACGAAGGCCGTGTCACGCTCATGCAGGGCTTTGAAGGCTTGGGCACGCAGGGTTTGTACATCCATGATCACGGCTCCCGGGCAAGCGGCAGGACGCGTTCAGAGCAGGCCGAGCTGTTCGGCCTCAGGCGTCCTGTCCAGTTCAGGCAAGGCCGCCAGTCCCGGCAGGCGCTCCATCAGTCCGCGATGAAAGCGCTGGGCCAGGGCTGCGGCCAGGCGGTTGTCGGCAGTATGCAGGAAAACATAAGGGCTGCGCCCTTCCTCGATCCAGGCAGCGACCTTGTCCAGCCATGGTAGTAGATAGGATTCGTTGGCGTGCAGTTCCGGGTGACCGATGAAGCGCACCTGCGGGTGCTGGCTGAAGGCTGTCGGGCGCGGCGGCACACGTGGCTTTTTCGCCTGGGCATGCAACACGCCCGGCTCGCGCGAGGTGCAACTGAACAAGGCGCGCGGGTCCAGGCAGATGCGCTCGATGCCACGGTCGAGCAGCAGGCGGTTGAGCAGGCGCTCTTCATCGCCCCGGGCGAAGAAGGCATCGTTGCGCACCTCGACGGCAATGGGCACGTCGAGTTCGTCGAGAAAGGTCACCAGCTCCCCCAGCCGCACCGGGCCGAAAGTCGCCGGCAATTGCAGCCAGTAAGGGGCCACGCGCTCGCCCAGGGGCTTGAGCAATTCGATGAAGGTCTGCGCCGCCGTCAGCTGCCCGCGCAGGTCGCCGCCATGACTGATGTCACCGGGAAACTTGGCAGTGAAGCGAAAATGCGCAGGCATGATCCGGGCCCAGCGTTCGACGGTCGCCGGGGCCGGGCGGGCATAAAAGGTGGTGTTGCCTTCAACGGCATTGAAGACCTGGCTGTAGAGGCCGAGAAAATCGCCGCTCTTGGCGTCTGCGGGGTACAGGTACTCGCGCCAGGCGTTTTCACTCCAGGACGGGCAACCGAGAAAATAAGGCAGTGTGGACAGACTCATCCATCAAATGTACAGGTCCAGCCCCAGCACTTCCATCTCCCAGTCGACAAACCCCGAGGTGGTCAGGTAGCTGGCCAGGGCCTGGGCGGTGCGCTTGTCCCGCGCCCGGGGGAAGATCATGTCCTGCTGGCGGGCCGGCAGACCGGAACTGCGCGCCTGGCCGGAGCTGGCCTGGGGCTGCACTTCGTATTCGCCCGGCAGGTCCTCGTCCACGTCATCGTTACGCACCGGCGCTTTGCGCGGGGCTCGCTTGATCGGATAGGACTGTGAGGAAAAACCGTCGATTCGCATGGCGATCTACTCGGAAGCACTGATGGCAATTTAGCAGCACCAGTGATCCTTCGCTAATGCCTGACTGATAACTGGACCACAGATCGGGCAAAAGGTTTTATTTGGCCTGGGAATAACCGACGAAGTGCACTCAGCGAGCCTTGGGCGTCGCCACGTTGTCGCGCAGGTAGACCGGCTGGGCGAGGTCGGCGGCAATCGCCTCGCCCCGCTGCCAGGCGAAGGTGGCCAGGGTCAGCAGGTCCTGGGCATGGGGCAGCAGGGTGGCGTCGTGACCGCTCGGGGTAACGCCGATGCGCTCGGCGTAGTTCCAGCCGGTACCGGCACCGAACCACTCGCCGCTGGCATCGGCAGGCAGTTGTGCCCGCTCTGGCGCCAACACCGCTTCGCTGCCGACCAGGCGCATCTCGCCGGCTACCGCCTGGTAGCAGCCCCAGTACACTTCATCCATGCGCGCATCGATGGCCGCCGCCACCTGCGAGACGCCCCGCTCGCGCAGGGCCCGCTGGGCCAGCACCGCCAGGTTGGACACCGGCAGCACCGGACGCTCCAGGGCGAAGGCCAGGCCCTGGACCACGCCGATGGCGATGCGCACGCCGGTGAAGGCGCCCGGGCCACGGCCGAAGGCAATGGCGTCGAGCGCCGACAACGTGGTGCCGGCGTCGGCCAGCAACTGCTGGATCATCGGCAGCAGCTTCTGCGCATGCAGGCGCGGGATCACCTCGTAATGGCTGGAAACCTTGCCGTCATGCAGCAAGGCAACGGAGCAGGCTTCAGTGGCGGTATCCAGGGCCAGCAAGGTGGTCATCGGTGTATCCAGGCAAATGAAAAAAGAGCGGCATTATAAACAACAACGGCCCGCAAGCGGGCCGTTGTCTGCACCAGAGGGTACTGATCAGCTCAGGGCTGCCAGGACCTTGGCGGTGATGGCTTCGACCGAGCCGACGCCTTCGATGCGGCTGTACTTCGGTTTGCCGGCGTTGGCGGCCGACAGCTTCTGGTAGAAGTCCACCAGTGGCTTGGTCTGGGTGTGATAGACCGACAGGCGATGACGCACGGTCTCTTCCTTGTCGTCATCACGCTGGATCAGGTCTTCGCCGGTGGCGTCGTCCTTGCCTTCGACCTTCGGCGGGTTGTACTGGATGTGGTAGGTACGACCCGAAGCCAGGTGCACGCGGCGACCGGCCATGCGACCGACGATCTCTTCGTCGTCGACGGCGATCTCGACCACGGCGTCGATGTCGACGCCCGCAGCAACCATGGCCTCAGCCTGTGGAATGGTGCGTGGGAAACCGTCGAACAGGCAGCCTTTGGCGCAGTCAGGCTGGGCGATGCGTTCCTTGACCAGGCTGATGATCAGCTCGTCGGAGACCAGCTGGCCGGCATCCATGACTTTTTTCAGTTCCAGGCCCAGCGGGGTGCCGGCCTTGACGGCGGCGCGCAGCATGTCGCCGGTGGAAATCTGTGGAATACCGAATTTTTCGGTGATGAACTGTGCCTGAGTACCTTTACCGGCCCCGGGAGCTCCCAGCAGAATTACGCGCATCTTGTGCTCCTCATTTTTGTAAGCAAATCAATGGAGTCGGCGCAGAGGGCCAAGTCCGGAATTGGGTCATGACCACAAATTGGTCAAAAGGCTGCTCAAGATACACAGCGCTTTAATGCCACACAAGCGGTCGAAAGTCGGAAAAAACCCCACGCATCGACTCTGCCAGCCGCAGGTTGCGCCCAGCGCAACCTGTTGCTTTGCAAGCACTCTTGTCCGCCTCACGGCAGGGCCGGGCCATCGCAACCCGTGCTCAGCCGGTATTGCGCAAACCCGCCGCGATACCCGCCACGGTAACCAGCAACGCCTGCTCCAGCGGGCTGTCCAGAGCGGCTTCGCGGCTGCGCGAACGGGCCAGCAACTCGGCCTGCAATAGATGCAGCGGGTCCAGGTAGGTGTTGCGCAAGCGGATGAATTCCAGGGTCTCAGGGCTATGTTCCAGTAGCACCGGCTGCCCGGTCAGACCCAGCACCACCGCGCACGCCTGCGACAATAGGTCGCGCAAATGTGCACCCAAAGGTCGCAGTTCTGGTTGCACCAGACGTTGGTCGTAGGATCGGGCGATATCGCTGTCGGCCTTGGCCAGGACCATCTCCAGCATGTCGATGCGGGTGCGGAAGAACGGCCACTGCTCGCGCATCTGCGCCAGCAACTCACCTTGCCCGCGAGCCAGGGCGTTGTTCAGCGCCGCTTCCCAGCCCAGCCAGGCCGGCAACATCAGGCGGGTCTGGGTCCAGCCGAAGATCCACGGGATCGCCCGCAGGCTTTCGATACCACCGGCGCGGCGCTTGGCCGGTCGGCTGCCCAAAGGCAGGCGCCCCAGTTCCTGTTCCGGGGTGGACTGGCGGAAGTACTCGACGAACTCGGGGTTGTCGCGCACCACCCCACGGTAGGCCTTGACCCCGTCGGCGGCCAATTGGTCCATCAGTTCGCGCCAGGCCGGTTGCGGCGGCGGTGGCGGCAGCAGGGTCGCTTCGAGCACGGCGGCCAGGTACAGGTTGAGGTTCTGCTCGGCGATATCCGGCAAGCCGAACTTGAAGCGGATCATCTCGCCCTGCTCGGTGGTACGGAAGCGCCCCGCCACCGAGCCTGGCGGCTGCGACAGGATCGCCGCATGGGCCGGACCGCCGCCGCGCCCGACGGTGCCACCACGACCATGGAACAGCAGCAACTCGACCTGCTGCTCACGGCAGATGCGCACCAGCGTCTCCTGGGCCCGGTACTGCGCCCAGGCCGCGGCCGTGGTGCCGGCATCCTTGGCCGAGTCGGAATAACCGATCATCACTTCCTGCGGGCCATGCAAGCCACTGCGGTAGCCCGGCAAACCGAGCAGGCGCTCCATCACCGGGCCAGCGTTATCGAGGTCGGCCAGGGTTTCGAACAACGGCACCACGCGCATCGGGCGCAGTACGCCGGCTTCCTTGAGCAACAGTTGCACAGCGAGCACGTCGGAAGCGGCGCCGGCCATGGAAATCACATAGGAGCCCAGCGAGGCCGCCGGCGCCGCGGCGATCTCGCGGCAGGTGGCGAGCACTTCGGCGGTGTCGGCCTGGGGTTTGAAGTAACCCGGCAGCAGTGGCCGCCGGCTGTTGAGTTCCTGCTGGAGGAAGGCGATGCGCGCCTCTTCGTCCCAGTCGGCATAGCGCCCCAGGCCCAGGTAATCGGTGATTTCACTGAGCGCCGCGGTATGCCGTGCAGCGTCCTGGCGCACGTCCAGGCGCACCAGGAACAGGCCAAAGGTCACCGCCCGGCGCAGGCAGTCGAGCAGCGGGCCGTCGGCAATCACGCCCATGCCGCAGGCGTGCAGCGAGTCGAAGCACAGCTGCAGGGGTTCGAACAGTTCCTGGTTGTCCTGCAATACCAGGGGCGACGGCGCATGTGGCGTAGTCAGGGCACTCTGCGCCCAGGCACGGGTTTCGCGCAGGCGGTCACGCAACTGCTTGAGCAGCGTGCGGTAAGGCTCGGCCGAGTCGCCGACCCTGGCCCGGAGGGCGTCGCTGGCTTGCTGCATGGACAGCTCGGCAGCCAGGGAGTCGATATCACGCAAGAACAGGTCGGCGGCCATCCAGCGCGCCAGCAACAGGACTTCACGGGTCACGGGCGCAGTGACATTGGGGTTGCCGTCGCGGTCGCCACCCATCCACGAGGCGAAACGGATCGGTGCGGCCTCCAGCGGCAGGCGCAGGCCGGTGGCCTCATGCAGGGCCTTGTCGACCTTGCGCAGGTGATGGGGAATGGCCTGCCAGAGCGAGTGTTCGATGACCGCAAAGCCCCATTTGGCTTCGTCCACCGGCGTCGGCCGGGTGCGGCGGATTTCTTCGGTGTGCCAGGCCTCGGCGATCAACCGCTGCAGGCGGGTGCGGATCTGCTCGCGCTCGGCCGGTATCAGATCGCGGTGATCCTGGGCGGCCAGCTGCGCGGCGATGGCGTCGTACTTCTGGATCAGCGTACGGCGCGCCACTTCGGTGGGGTGCGCGGTCAGCACCAATTCGATATTGAGTTTGCCCAGCTGGCGCGCCAGGGCATCTTCACTGTGCCCGGCGGCCTTGAGCCGCGCCAGCAGTTCGGGCAACACCCGGGCTTCGAAGGGCTCGGGCTGGCCGGCATCACGACGGCGGATCAACTGGTACTGCTCGGCGATGTTGGCCAGGTTGAGGAACTGGTTGAAGGCCCTGGCCACCGGCAGCAATTCGTCTTCGGCAAGGTCGCCCAGGGTCGAACTCAACTGCTCGGCGCTGCCACTGCGGTCGGCCTTGGCGCTGCGGCGAATGGCCTCGATCTTCTGCAGGAACGCCTCGCCGTACTGCTCGCGCACGGTATCGCCCAACAACTCGCCCAACAGATGAACATCTTCACGCAAGCGCACATCGATATCAGTCATCAGCCTTGTCTCCGGCATTCCTGGAAAACCGCTCTGGGACCAGAGTGCCCCACTACCGGTCATGCTTTCAAGGCAGACCAAAGGCTGTGCAGTGACTACGCTGAATACTGATACCCAGGTCTTTACGAGGTCATCATGAAAATCCGTGAGCTTGCCCGGCATTGGGAACGCAACGCCAAGGGTCGCCTGAGCCCCACCGGCCACGTCCTGCATCTGGATGTGGAATCGGCGGCGCGCCTGGCCGCCCTGGCCGAGATGTACCCCAAGCGCCGGCCGGAAGAACTGCTCGGTGAACTGGTGGGAGCGGCCCTGGAGGAACTGGAAGCCAGCTTCCCCTACGTCAAGGGCCAGCAAGTGATCGCCACCGACGAGGAAGGTGATCCGCTGTACGAAGACATCGGCCCGACCCCGCGCTTTCTAGCCCTGTCGCGTCGTTACCTGCAGGCCATGGACAGCCGCAAGGACGAATCAACGCATTGAAGTGGCATTATTCGCGGGGCAAGCCCGCTCCTACAGGGGGACATGTGGGAGCGGGCTTGACCCGCGATGCGTTGTGACGCCCAGCACGCAATCGCGGGGCAAGCCCGCTCCCACCGGCGAGCAGTTGTTACTCCTGAACCTCTTGTGGGGTTTCCTGGCCCAGGCAGCGCACCGCCTGCTTCTTGCTGTTCACCAGCACGCCGGTCAGGCCCTTTTGCGCGGTATCGAACAGCACCAGCACGCCATCGACACACTGGGCCACCTGGGTCGCCGGTTGCAGGGAGATCTTGTAGTCCTCCCCAGGAATGGTCTTGAGCATGGTGAAGTCCGACAGCAACAGGGCATCCTCGGGCTTGGCGAAGTGCAGGTAGCCGTAGTACCACAGGGCACCCACCGTACCGATGATGCTGCAGACTCCAGTGATGATCAGGGGAATCGCGTTACGTTCTTCACTCATTGTGACGTCTCGTCAGGGTAATTAGGGACTTCGGCCAGGCGCCGCAATCCATTGAAATGTTCAGGGTCATCGAGAAAGCGCAGCATCACCTGGCGCCAGGTCTTGTCGGAAAAGGTCTGCACATGGCCGCCACGGGTCAGTTGCAACACTCTCGGCGGTGGCGCCGCCTGGTACAGCTGGATGCCGTTGGCCAGCGGCACGATCGGATCATCGATGCTGTGGAAGAACAACTTGGGCGTCGCCTTGAGCTGCTCGATCGAATGAATCGCGCTGTCGCCGTCGGGCACCAACCAGGACAGCGGCACCTGCAAGGGCCAGGTCATCCAGTGATTGCTCAGGGCAAAGCGTCCGACCTGGCGATAGCTGGCCGGCACGCCGTCGAACACCATGGCCTTGAAGCGGCGGGCCTGCTGCGGATGCTCGGCCAGGTAATGGATGGCCATGGCGCCGCCCAGGCTCTGCCCCAACAACACCTGGGGCTTGCCCTGCACCTCGGGGGCACGCTCCAGCCAGTCGAGGGCGGCGGCGATGTCCTGGTAAACCTGTGGCAAGGCCGGCTTGCCCTGGGACAGCCCGTAACCGCGGTAATCCAGCAGCAGCACCTGATAGCCCTGCTCGGGCAACCACCAACTGCCGCCAAGATGCCAGGCCAGGTTGCCGCCATTGCCATGCAGGTGCAGCACCGTGCCCTTGACCTCGACGCCGGCCTTGGCCGGCAGCCACCAGCCGTGCAAGCGAGTGCCGTCGGCCGCCGTCAGGGTGACATCGCGAAACTGCAGCTTGGCCTTCTCCGGAGTGAACGGCTGGCCGGGCTCGGGATAGAACAGCAGCGAACTGCAGCCGCCCAGACTCAGCAACACCAGCAGCAGGCCCAGGCACCTGCGCCCTGCTTCAGAGAATGTTCGAATAGTCGGCTTCAATCCGGTCCAGGCTCAGGTGGTTGAGGAAGTTGGAGAAACACATCCAGGCCGACAGCGCGTTGAGGTCGCGGAACTGTTCCGGCAAGTACTTGGGCGGTTCCACCAGGCCTTCATCGACCAGTTGGCGCATCGTGCGCATGTCTTCAAGGGTGGTCTTGCCGCAGAACAGCAAGGGGATCTGTTCGAGCTTGCCCTTGCGCACGGCCAACTGAATATAGTTGTAAACCATGATGAAGCCCTTGAGGTAGGACAAGTCCTTGGTAAATGGCAGACCATTGGGCACCGAGCCGCGGAACACCCGGCTGGCGTTGCCGTAGCTTTCCGGCATGCCAAAGCCCTGGGCGCGGAAGAACTCGTAGATCTGCATGAAATCGGCGCCCTCCTCGACCATGTGGATGGCCCGGGTGCGGTTGGTCAGCTTGCGCAGGCGGCTGGGGTAGGAGGCGAAGGCGATCACCTCCATGAGGATCGCCAGGCCTTCCTGGGTCACGGTCGACGAGGGCGGGCCCTTGGCCAGGAAGGTGCAGATCGGCTGGTTCAGGCCGTTCAAGGTGGTGCCCACGTGCACCAGCCCCTCATGGACCTCCAGGGCGCGCACGTCGCGGCTGTTGAACATGGCGTCGCTGCGGATCTTGATGTAGTCGGCGCCGGCGGCGGCATCGGCGACGATGCCATCGGACTCGAACACGCGGATGGTGTCCTCGGCCTCGTTGAACACTTTGTTCAGGCGCCGCTGGAGCATCTCCACGGCCTGCTTGGCGGTGAGGTCCTTCGGTTCGTCCTTGAGATCGCCCCGGCCATCGATGTTGTTCAGGTAATCCGAGAGCATCAGCCCCAGGTCCGACAGGGTCGGATCGCCGGCATGGAAGGCATCGGAGGCCGCGCCATAGAGTTCCTGGGAGATCAGGCCGAAGTCCTCGGTGCCACGCGCCTCGAGCATGCGCACCACCATGCGGTATTCCTTGCACATGCGCCGCATGATCTGCCCGACCGGGTTGAACTGGCCCAGCTGGCGGGTGATGTCACGCTCGATGTTCTGGAATTCAAGCTTCACCGCGCTGGAATCGAACGACAGCGGTCGCGCCAGGTAATAGGCGCGATCCACCGCCGGCATCTCCCGGCCCTTGGCCTTGAGGAAGCCCTGGCGAATGCTATCGTCCCACTTCACCGCATCGAGCACGCGAATGGGCGTTTGCGCCAGGACAATGCGATCAGACAGGGCACGTATCGTCTGCTGGTACTCGTCCACCCTTGACTCCTTGAATCGTCAGTATTACTTGCCGGCCCGCTGGAACCGCGCCACTTCGATGAACAGGTCGGAGTTGGCCGGATCGTCCAGGTAGGCCATGACCCGCTCCACCGGGCTGTCGATCAGTACGCCTTCACCGTTGTCGTCCGGCACCTCGTAGGTACGGCCGCTGAGCTCTTTCTTCTCCACGGCCTGGTTGACCTGCTCGACGTCGAGGTTGTAGATCACCAGCTCCTTGCCGTCGATCACATCGAACCCGCCGATCAGGAAGTTGCCGCCCAGGCGCTTGGGCACACCGGCCGAGAGGTACCAGCGATTGCCATGTCGGGACACGGTGAAGGCGTACTCGTCGTGCTTCTTGTCCTTGCCGGTGGCCACGGCCTTGTAGGCATTGCCACCGCTGCGGCTGATCACCAGGTTCAGCGGCTCGCCCCAGGCGTCCTTGCTGGTCCATTTGCCGAGCAGGGCGCGCGGCGCCGCCTCGTTCGCCGGAATCGGCTCATTGAAGGTCACCAGACAACCGCCAAGCAGCAGGAACGACAGCGCCAACAGCAGACTTCTGGCTTTCATCGGGTTCTCCTTGAAATAGGGCCGCGCCTCACGCGGCGGCCAGCACCAGATGCAGGTACCGGGTAAGGATAGCGAGCATCTGCGCAGGCGCCTCGACGCGTGAGCCGTCGAGCAGGCCCTGATATTCCATCTGCTCGATAATCGCCGTCAACACCAGCGCATCCTGCTGCGGCTGGCGCGAGCCCACGACCTGGAGCATCTGGCAGGTACCACGCAGCAGAATCTGCTCGTGCAGCCTGACCAACTCGGCCAGGCGCGGACACAGCAGGGCCTCCTGGCGAAAAGCCTGCTCGGCCATCAGGAAATCGCGGCGATTGTGCAACTGGCGCTGCACGTAATCGGCGGTCATCTTCGCCACCTCATCAGCCAGGTGTGCCCTGCTCTGCGGGCTGCCGTCGCCCTGGGCGAGCAACTGGCGCAGCACCACCTCGGCGCTTTCCCACAGTTTGGCCATGTAGGCCGCACTACGCTCCACGTACTGGGCGAAGGTGTCGGTGAGCAGGTCCTCGATGTCCTTGAAGTAGTAAGTGGTCGCCGACAGCGGAACCCCGGCCTCGGTCGCCACCGCGCGGTGGCGCACACCGCGCACGCCGTCGCGCACGACAATGCGCATGGCTGCGTCGAGGATGTCCTGGCGGCGCTGTTCGCTGCCCTGGCGACTGGCCTTGCGGCCCTGGTACTGCACGCTTTCCGCGACGGCCGTAGCTACGCCCGCCGCACCTTGTTGAGCCATTGCAGGAGTCACTGCAGGTCTCCCCCTGGTTGGATCCGATGAAAAATTATCGACAGACAAGAAAAAGCCGCCTCGAAAGGCGGCTTGTTCAGGACACTCAGGCCTGCGGGCGCATGTGCGGGAACAGGATCACGTCGCGGATCGACGGCGAGTTGGTCAGCAGCATCACCAGACGGTCGATACCGATGCCTTCACCGGCGGTCGGCGGCATGCCGTATTCCAGGGCGCGAACGAAGTCGGCATCGTAGTGCATGGCTTCGTCGTCACCGGCGTCCTTCTCGGCCACCTGGGCCATGAAGCGCTCGGCCTGGTCTTCGGCATCGTTGAGCTCGGAGTAGGCGTTGGCGATCTCGCGGCCACCGATGAACAGCTCGAAACGGTCGGTGACGTTCGGATTCTCGTCGTTGCGACGGGCCAGCGGCGAGACTTCGAACGGGTACTGGGTGATGAAGTGCGGCTGCTCCAGCTTGTGCTCGACCAGCTCTTCGAAAATCATCACCTGCAGCTTGCCCAGGCCTTCGAAGCCCAGGACCTTGGCACCGGCTTTCTTGGCGATTTCACGGGCCTTGTCGATGTCGTTGAGGTCGGCGGCAGTGATCTCGGGGTTGTACTTGAGGATCGAGTCGAACACCGACAGGCGCACGAACGGCTCGCCGAAGTGGAACACCTTGTCGCCATACGGCACGTCGGTAGTCCCCAGTACAAGCTGCGCCAGTTCGCGGAACAGCTCCTCGGTCAGGTCCATGTTGTCTTCGTAGTCGGCGTGGGCCTGGTAGAACTCGAGCATGGTGAACTCGGGGTTGTGCCGGGTCGAAACGCCTTCGTTACGGAAGTTGCGGTTGATTTCGAAGACTTTCTCGAAGCCACCGACCACCAGGCGCTTGAGGTACAGCTCCGGGGCGATACGCAGGAACATCTGCATGTCCAGCGCGTTGTGGTGGGTTTCGAACGGCTTGGCCGCGGCACCACCGGGGATGGTCTGCAGCATCGGCGTTTCCACTTCGAGGAAGTCGCGCGCCATCAGGAAGTTGCGGATGTGGGCGATGACCTGCGAGCGAACGCGGAAGGTGTGACGAGTTTCCTCGTTGACCATCAGGTCGACGTAGCGCTGGCGATAGCGCTGTTCGGTATCGGTCAGGCCGTGGTGCTTGTCCGGCAGCGGGCGCAGCGACTTGGTCAGCAGACGCACGTTGGTCATCTCGACGTACAGGTCACCCTTGCCGGAACGGGCCAGGGTACCTTCGGCGGCGATGATGTCGCCCAGGTCCCAGGTCTTGACCGCGGCCAGGGTTTCTTCTGGCAGGGTCTTGCGGTTGACGTAGACCTGGATGCGACCGGTCATGTCCTGGATCACCATGAACGAGCCACGGTTGAGCATGATGCGGCCGGCAACCTTGACCGGAATCGCTGCAGCTTCCAGCTCTTCCTTGGTCTTGTCGACATATTGCTTCTGCAGGTCGTTGCAGTAGCTGTCACGGCGGAAGTCGTTGGGGAAGGCATTACCCTTGGCGCGCTCGGCAGCAAGCTTTTCCTTGCGCAGCGCGATCAGGTTGTTTTCTTCCTGTTGCAGGTCTTGCGGGTCGAGATTGAGGTCGCTCATGTCGTCATTCTTTCCATCAGGTATTCGTTGCCCTTGTCGGGCAGGGCACGCGATACGGGCCGATGGCCTCGTATCGCGGCGGTGGTGTGCGGTTTACAGTCCCTGCTTGAGGCTCGCTTCCAGGTACTGGTCGAGGTCGCCGTCCAGGACCTTCTGGCAGTCGCTGCGCTCGACGCCGGTACGCAGGTCCTTGATGCGCGAGTCATCGAGTACATAGGAGCGGATCTGGTGGCCCCAGCCGATGTCGGACTTGCTGTCTTCCAGTGCCTGGGAAGCGGCGTTGCGCTTCTGCATTTCCAGCTCATACAACTTGGCCCGCAGCATTTTCATGGCGGTGTCCTTGTTGGCGTGCTGGGAACGTTCGTTCTGGCAGGCCACCACGGTGTTGGTCGGCACGTGGGTGATACGTACCGCCGAGTCGGTGGTGTTGACGTGCTGACCACCGGCACCCGAGGAGCGGTAGGTGTCGATGCGCAGGTCGGACGGGTTGATATCGATCTCGACCTTGTCGTCGATCTCGGGGGACACGAACACCGCCGAGAACGAGGTGTGGCGACGGGCGCCGGAGTCGAACGGGCTCTTGCGCACCAGGCGGTGCACGCCGATCTCGGTGCGCAGCCAGCCGAAGGCGTACTCGCCCTTGATGTGCACGGTGGCGCCCTTGATGCCGGCGACTTCGCCTTCGGACAGTTCGATGATGGTGGCATCGAAGCCGCGCTTGTCGGCCCAGCGCAGGTACATGCGCAGCAGGATGTTGGCCCAGTCCTGGGCTTCGGTGCCGCCGGAACCGGCCTGGATGTCCAGGTAGGCGTTGTTCATGTCCATCTCGCCGCTGAACATGCGACGGAATTCGAGCTTGGCCAGGGACTCGTCCAGGCCCTCCAACTCGCTGATGACGTCGCCGACGGCGCCTTCGTCATCTTCCTCGACGGCCATGTCGAGCAGGTCCTTGCAGTCGGCCAGGCCACCGGACAGCTTGTCCAGGGTCTCGACGACCTGCGCCAGAAGCGCACGCTCGCGCCCCAGGCCCTGGGCATACTCGGGCTTGTTCCAGACGGCAGGGTCTTCCAGCTCGCGGTTGACTTCGATCAGGCGCTCATGCTTTTGATCGTAGTCAAAGATACCCCCGAATAGATTCGGAACGCTCGGTCAGGTCCTTGATGGTATTCAGGATCGGTTGGATTTCCATGGGCGGGCAGCTCTCGTGCGTATTCTGTAGAAAAGCCGGAGAGTATAACCGAGTCTGAAAGCCGACGGCAGCCCGTCGGGCGGCTTGGAAAATGGTGCGGGCCAAACCACCGTAGGAGCGGGCTTGCCCCGCGATGCACTGTGATTGCCGGTACGCAATCGCGGGGCAAGCCCGCTCCTACACGAACCCGGGCCGCCAGGCTCGGTTCAATCCACCCGGACCTGGTTGCGGCCGTTGTGCTTGGCCAGGTACAGGCCCTTGTCCGCCGCCGAGATCAGTTGCCGGCAGTTGCTGCCCATGGCCGGCGTCTGGGTGGCCAGGCCGATGCTGACGGTCAGGCTGGAGTCGGCTTCGGGCATGTTGTGGGCGATTTTCATCGCCGCCACCGACTGGCGCAGTTTTTCCGCCACCAGGCGGGCACCGCCCGGCGAGGTGTTGGGAAGCACCAGGGCGAACTCCTCGCCGCCATAGCGCGCCGGCAGGTCGCTGGGCCGTGCGCAGGAGCCGCGAATGGCATCGGCGACCTTGCGCAGCGCCTCGTCACCCGCCAGGTGGCCGAAGGTATCGTTGTACGACTTGAAATAGTCGACATCGATCATCAGCAACGACAGCTGGGCCTGCTCGCGCATGGCCCGGCGCCATTCCAGCTCCAGGTATTCGTCGAAATGACGACGGTTGGACAACCCGGTGAGGCCGTCGGAGTTCATCAGCCGCTGCAGCACCAGGTTGGTGTCGAGCAGTTGCTGCTGGCTGACGCGCAAGGCGCGATAGGCCTCGTCGCGCTGCAACAGGGTCAGGTAGGAGCGCGAGTGGTAGCGAATGCGCGCCACCAGTTCGATATTGTCCGGCAGCTTGACCAGGTAGTCGTTGGCACCGGCGGCAAAGGCCGCGCTTTTGACCAACGGGTCTTCCTTGGTCGACAGGACGATGATCGGAATGTCCTGGGTGGCCGGGTTGTTGCGGTACTCGCGCACCAGGGTCAGGCCGTCGAGACCGGGCATGATCAGGTCCTGGAGGATCACCGTCGGCTTGATCCGGATGGCCTGGGCGACCGCCTGGTGCGGGTCGGCGCAGAAGTGGAAGTCGATGTTCTCTTCGTGGGCCAGGCCACGACGCACCGCCTCGCCAATCATGGCCTGATCGTCGACCAACAGGACCATTGCCGAGTTTTCATTCATGCTCGGGAAACCGTCGAGCGGTAAGTCATTCATGCGCTGTCACCTGGTCACTGCCGGCGGACCGGCGTGGCTCAATACATATCGTCATTTCGGAAAAATTTCCATCAGTCGTGCAGCGATGCGTTCCAGCGGGCGGATCTCCACCGCCGCATCGATCGCCGCCGCCGCTTTGGGCATGCCGTAAACGGCGCTGCTGTGTTGGTCCTGAGCAATGGTCAGGAAGTTCTGCTGGCGCATCAGTTTCAGGCCCTGGGCGCCATCGCGGCCCATGCCGGTCAACAGCACGCCAACCGCGTCGCCACGCCAGTAGCGGGCCACGCTTTCAAAAAATACGTCGATCGAAGGCCGGTAGATTTCGTTCACCGGCTCCGCGGTGTAGGCCAGGGTGCCGCTCTTGAGCAGGCGGATGTGGTGGTTGGTGCCGGCCAGCAGGACCTGGCCGGGCTGCGGCGCCTCGCCTTCACAGGCCAGGCGCACCGGTAGCCCGGAGGCACTGCTGAGCCAGTCTGCCATCCCTGCGGCGAAGACCTGGTCGACATGCTGGACCAGCACGATGGCCGCCGGAAAATCTCGCGGCAAGCCCTTGAGCAGCACTTCCAGGGCCGCCGGGCCACCGGCCGAGGAGCCGATGGCCACCAGGCGCTGGCGCTGCACTTCTTCACGCAGCGGCGCGGCCAGGGGGCGCGGCGCATTACTGCGCTGCTGGCCAATCAACCAGCCGATGTTGAGGATCTTGCGTAGCAAGGGCGCCGCCGCCTCCCTGGGATCACCGGCGCCCAGGGCCGGGGTGTCGACCACATCCAGGGCGCCATGGCCCATGGCCTCGAACACCCGGTGGACGTTCTGCTGGCGGTCCACGGTGACGATGACGATGGCGCACGGTGTCTCGGCCATGATCCGCCGGGTCGCCTCGACCCCGTCCATGACCGGCATGATCAGGTCCATCAGGATCAGGTCGGGGGTCTGCTCGGCACACAGCTTGACCGCCTCGGCGCCGTTACCCGCCACCCAGATCACCTGGTGCGCAGGCTCGAAGGCCAACGCCCGACGCAAGGCTTCCACGGCCATGGGCATGTCGTTGACGATAGCGATCTTCATCCCTGGGCTCCCCCGATCAACTCGACCACGGCATCTAGCAAGGCATCATCGTGGAAACTGGCCTTTGCCAAATAGTAGTCGGCTCCGGCATCCAGTCCACGGCGGCGATCTTCTTCACGGTCCTTATAGGAAACCACCATGACCGGCAGCGACTGCAGGCGGTTGTCGCGGCGCAGCAAGGTCACCAGTTCGATACCGTCCATGCGCGGCATGTCGATGTCGGTGATCAGCAGGTCGAAGTCCTCGCTGCGCAAGGCGTTCCAGCCATCCATGCCATCGACCGCCACCGCCACCTCGTAACCGCGATTGCTCAGCAGCTTGCGTTGCAGTTCGCGTACGGTCAGCGAGTCGTCGACCACCAGCACCCGCTTGCGGGCTGCCTCGCGGGCACCGCGCATGCCCCGCTCGATGCGCTCCAGGCGGCCGGTGCTGAGCAGCTTGTCGACCGAACGCAACAGGTCTTCGACATCGATGATCAGCACCACGGCGCCATCATCGAGCAAGGCACCGGCGGAAATGTCCTGGACCTTGCCCAGCCGCGCATCGAGCGGCATGACCACCAGCACCCGCTCGCCGACCAGGCGTTCGACCGCCACGCCATAGAGCATCTCGCGCTCGCGAATCACCACCACCTTGATGGTCTGCCCGTCGGCCTGGCTGGGCGGTCGATTGAGCAACTGGCTGGCCGCGACCAGGCCAATATGCCGGCCTTCGTGCCAGAAGTGCTGGCGCCCCTCGATCTGCACGATGGCCTCGGCCGGCAGCTCCAGGGTGCGCTCGATATGCGCCAGGGGAAAGGCATAGGCCTCGGCACCGACTTCCACCACCAGGCTGCGCACCACCGACAGCGTCAGCGGCACTTCCAGGTGGAAGCAACTGCCCTGGCCGCTGGTCTGGGTCAACTCGATCGAACCGCGCAACTCGCGAACCATGTGCTGGACCGCATCCAGGCCGACACCGCGACCGGACACCTCGGTGACCTGGTCACGCAGGCTGAAGCCCGGCAGGAACAGGAAGGTCAGCAGCTCGGCCTCGCTCATCTGCGCCACGGTCTGGGCCGGTGACAACTGGCGCTCGACGATGCTCTGGCGCAGGCGTTCAAGGTCGACGCCGCCGCCATCGTCGCTGATTTCCAGTACCAGCAGGCCGGCCTGGTGCGAAGCACGCAGGCGGATCTGCCCTTCCAGCGACTTGCCGGCCAGCAAGCGCCGTTCCGGCAGCTCGATGCCATGGTCGACGGCGTTGCGCAGCAGGTGGGTCAGGGGCGCTTCGAGTTTCTCCAGGACATCGCGATCGACCTGGGTCTTCTCGCCTTCGATCTCCAGGCTCACCTGCTTGCCCAGGCTGCGCCCCAGGTCGCGGACCATGCGGCTCTGCCCGGTCAGTACATCGGCAAACGGACGCATGCGGCAGGCCAGCGCCGTGTCATAGAGCAATTGCGCACGCTGGCTGGCCTGCCAGCCGAATTCATCGAGGTCGGCAGCCTGTTGCAGCAGCATCTGCTGGGTCTGTCCCAGTAGTTGCTGGGCCTGGGCCAGGGCCTCCTGGACTTCCGGGCTCTGGCCGCTGGCTTCGAGCTGGGTCTTGAGGCCGTCCAGTGCGCGAACGCTCTGGCCATGCAGACGCTTGAGGCGCTGCAGGGTGGCCAGGTAAGGCTTGAGGCGCTGGGTTTCGACCAGCGACTTGCTCGACAGGTCGAGCAAGCTGTTCAGGCGTTCGGCGGTGACCCGCAGCACCCGCTCGCCGCCACGCGCGCCCTTGGCTACCGGGGCGGGTTCAGGGTCGGCGTCGAGTACCGCAGGCTCGGCCAGCGGATCTGCCGGCGCGGGGGCCACGACCGTTTGCACTGTGCGGGGTGGCAGGTCGGCCACAGGGGTACTCACCGCGCTGGCAGGATCGAGCAATGCAGCCATCTGCACCAGGAACGCCTGCACCGCCGATTCGATGCTCGCATCCCCCGGGGTGGCGACCCGCATCAGCAGGTCGGTGCCCTGCAGCAAGGTATCGATATGCTCGGCACGCAGCAGCAGACGCCCTTCCTGGGCGCCGACCAGGCAGTCTTCCATCACATGGGCCACGCTGACCCCGGCATCGACGCCAACGATACGCGCAGCGCCCTTGAGCGAGTGGGCCGCACGCATGCAGGCCTCCAGCTGGTCGGCCTGGGTCGGGTTACGCTCCAGTGCCAGCAAGCCGGCACTCAGGACCTGGGTCTGGGCCTCGGCCTCCAGGCTGAACAGTTCGAGCAATGAAGCATCGCGCATTTGCTCTGGGGTCATGACAGGCTCCGGTTCACGGCAGACAGCACTTGCTCTTCATCCAGCACCCGCACACTGCGACCACGCCATTGCAGTACCGCAGCGGTAAAACGCGCTTCGGCACGTTCCTGCTGCAGCCGCTGCGGATCCAGGCCATGGATACCATCGACCTCATCCACGCGCACCACCACCGACCCGCCGGTGGCGGCGATGATCAGCATGCGCGGCATGACCCGGGCCGAGGCAGCGCCATTACCGGCCACCTCCAGGCCCAGCAGGTCAGCCATGGACAGGCACGGCACCAGGGCCCCGCGGACATTGGCGACGCCCTGCAATACCCGCGAGCGCTGATGGGGCAACGAATGCACCGGTTGCAACGGGGCGACTTCGACCAGGCAACGGGTGGCCAGGGCCAGCCACTCCTCGCCGAGGCGGAACAGCAGCATCGACCGACCGCCGCCCTCCTCCTGCGCCAGGGCCTGCTCGTGCACGCCCTGGGACAGCGAATAACGGTCCAGCAGGCGCGTGGCTGCGGCGGCATAGACCGAACAGTTGCGACAATGGATATGCTCCACCAGCAGCGGACAACTCTTGTCGCCCTGCACACCGATACGGTTCCAGCAGTCATCGATGGCGGCGGCATCAGAGGCAACCAGCTGCACGTCGTGCTCTCCCTTCATTGATCAGACTCCCGCTCAGCCCGGCGCGCGGCGCGCTCCTGCAGACGCCGGGCACCGGCGCTGTCACCCTGGGAATCGAGCAACATGGCCAGGTGTACCAGCGCTTCGTGGTGCTGCGGATCCAGGTACAGCGCCTTGCGGTACTGACTGATGGCGTCCTGGCTGTCGCCAGCGGTATCGCTGAGCAACCCCTGCCAATAGAACACCTGGGCACTGGGCGGATACTGCTGCAGATAGCGCGAGCACGCCGCCCGGGCTTCACTGCTGCTGCCGGCGTTGGCGAGCTGGGCAATCTGTGCCAGCAATTCGCTGCTCGGGTCGGCGACCTGCGCCCGGGGGACGCGCTTGGGCATGACGGCCTTGGGCCTGCGCACCGGGATCACCATCGGACGCGACAGACTGGCGGGCGCGGGTGCTTGCGCCAGCGGCAGGGCAACCGCGGGCTTGCTGACAGGCGCAGGCTCCACTTCCCCCTGGCGCACGTAGGCGAACGACTGGGCGATCCCCAGCGGGCGCATGCCCATGCGCGCCAGCAGGCTGCCCTCGGCCGGACCGATGAACAGCACGCCCTGCTCATGGATCAGGCGCTTGAGCACCTCGAACACGCGCTGCTGGGTGGGTACATCGAAATAGATCAGCAAGTTGCGGCAAAAGACAAAATCGTAGCTGCCTTCCCGGGCTTTCAACGCCGGATCCAGCACATTGCCCACCTGCAGGTTGACCTGCTGGCGTACCCGCTCATGGAGGCTGTGGCCTTGCTCGGACTCATCGAAATGGCGCTGGCGAAAATCCAGGTGAGTACCACGAAAGGAGTTGCGCCCGTACAGGGCCTGCTCGGCCCGGGCGACCGAATTGGGGCTGATGTCGATGCCGTCGACCCGGAAGGCCTGCGCGGCAATGCCGGCGTCCAGCAAGGCCATGGCGATGGAGTACGGCTCCTCGCCGGTCGAGCATGGCAGGCTGAGGATCCGCAGGGGACGCATCCCGGCAAGCTCCGCCAGGCGCTTGCCGGCAAGGCTCGCCAGGGCGGTGAAGGACTCCGGGTAGCGGAAGAACCAGGTCTCCGGGACGATCACCGCTTCGATCAGCGCCTGTTGTTCCTGGCCCGACTGCTGCAGATGCAGCCAGTAGTCATCCAGGTCGCGTGCCTCCAGCGCCGCACAGCGCTGGCGCAAGGCGCGCTCGACCATGGGAGCGCCGACCGAGGCGACATCCAGGCCGATGCGTTCCTGCAAGAAGCGGAAAAACCGCTGTCCGCTGCTCATGGCTGCTCCAGCCCGTCACCGGCCTGGTCAGGCAGTGGAAACAGCAAGGCCCGCACCTCGTCGCTGAGCAGGTCCTGGACGCGGATGCGCTGCACCAGCCCCTCGGCATCCTCGCGCACCGGCCCAAGGTAGGGCGCCTGCTGGTTATCCAGGCCATAGGGCTGGAACTCGTCGGGCTGGCAACGCAGGGTCTGGGTGGCCTGTTCGAGAATCAAGCCCAGCAGCAGCTCCGGCCGCTGCGGATCGACCCGGTAGTGCACCAGCACCAGGCGGGTACTGGTGCGAACAGGTGCCGGCACGCCGAAACTCAGGGCCCCCACATCGATCACCGGCACCAGTGCCGCGCGATGGGCCAGCACCCCGGCCACCCAGGCAGGCGTCTGGGCGATGGGCTTGAGCGGCAGGCGCGGCAGGACTTCGGCGACCTCATGGGCATCGAGGGCGAAACGCTGCTCGGCAATCCTGAACAGCAGGTACAGCGTGCCGTGGTCGCTCGCCTGCTGGCGACGGCGAAACAGAAGGTCGTTCATCGGCGGATCAGACTTTGAACCGCGAGACACCGCCACGCAGTCCGGCAGCGACCTGGCTCAACTCGTCGATGGCAAAACTGGCCTGGCGCAGCGACTCCACGGTCTGGCTGCTGGCATCACCCAGTTGCGCCAGGGCGTGGTTGATCTGTTCGGCGCCGGTGGCCTGGGCCTGCATGCCCTCGTTGACCATCAGCACCCGCGGCGCCAGGGCCTGGACCTGATGGATGATCTGGCTCAGTTGCTCGCCCACCTGCTGCACCTCGAACATGCCGCGGCGCACTTCTTCGGAGAACTTGTCCATGCCCATGACCCCGGCCGAGACCGCCGACTGGATCTCGCGGACCATCTGCTCGATGTCGTAGGTGGCCACGGCAGTCTGGTCGGCCAGGCGACGCACCTCGGTGGCCACCACGGCAAAGCCGCGACCATATTCGCCGGCCTTTTCCGCCTCGATGGCAGCATTGAGCGACAGCAGGTTGGTCTGGTCGGCGACCTTGACGATGGTCACCACCACCTGGTTGATGTTGCCGGCCTTCTCGTTGAGGATCGCCAGCTTGTTGTTGACCAGATCGGCAGCGCCCATCACCTGGTGCATGGTCTCTTCCATGCGCGCCAGGCCCTGCTGGCCGGATCCGGCGAGGATCGAGGCCTGGTCGGCGGCCGAGGTGACCTCGGTCATGGTCCGCACCAGGTCACGGGAGGTGGCGGCGATTTCCCGCGAGGTGGCGCCGATTTCCGTGGTGGTGGCCGCCGTCTCGGTGGCGGTGGCCTGTTGTTGCTTGGAGGTGGCGGCGATCTCGGTCACCGAGGTGGTGACCTGCACCGAGGAGCGCTGGGCCTGGGACACCAGGTTGGTCAGCTCGCCCATCATGTCGTTGAAGCCGGTTTCGACGGCGCCGAACTCGTCCTTGCGGTCCAGGTTCATGCGCACGCTCAGGTCGCCGCTGCGAAGTTTGTCCAGGGCCTGGACGATGCGCTGCATCGGTGCAGTGATGGCGCGCATCAGCAGCAAGCCGCAGATGGCCGCGGCGATGACCGCCAGGACCAGGGAAATGATCATGCTGATCTTGGCAGCGACCACGGCGCCGACAATCGACTCCGCCGCTTCTTCGGCCGACTGCCGGTTGCGCTCGATCACGCCGTTCAGGTGCTTGCGGCCGGTGATCCAGGCCGGGGTCAGGACTTCGCTGATCAGCCGCTGGGCTTCGACGTAGTCCTTGCGGCGGTAGGCTTCGAGCACCGTGTCGATGGACTTCATGTAGTCGTCTTCAAGGCGACCGAACTCATTGAAACTGGCCTGGTCGTCGGCATCCTGGATAGTGGCCTGGTAACTGGCCATGTGCTGCTTGAGACGTTCCTCGAAGCCCTTGTACTGATCAAGGTCGGTCGCGGTGATCTCGCGGTGGTTGCTCAAGCCCACCAGTTGCTGGGTCGCCACATAACTGTCGACCCAGGCGCTGCGGATCATCGAGCTGTAGTAGACCCCGGGGATGCTGTTGGTGCGCACCGCTTCCTCGCCGGACTCGATTGTCACCAGCCGTGAATAGGCGGCGACCACCATCAGCAGCATGATGGCGATGATCACGGCGAAGCTCGCCAGAATCCGTTGGCGCAAGGTCCAGTTTTTCACAGTCAGCCCCCAAGTGTTCTACGCGCGCAGAAAAATGGGCGAAGTATAGCCCAGGCGCCACGCGCTTTTGCGGCTGACTTTCGGGCAGAACCGGAACGGCTTCACACCCTGCTGGCAATTAGCCCGTAATTATTGACCGGTCGCCTGCTTCACCTGGTTTTCCAGTTCGACCTTGAGGGCCGGATCGAGCTTGAGCTGACGGGCCAGCTCGTCCAGGTAGGCGCGCTCCATGAAATGCTCCTCATCCACCAGCATGACGCTGGCGATGTACATTTCGGCCGCCATTTCCGGGGAGCGGGCAGCGCGCGCCACATCGGCAGGGTCCAGGGGCTTGTTGAGCTCGTCGTGCAGCCAGTGCTGCAACTCCTGGTCGTTATTGGACAGCTTGACGAATTCGCCCTCGATCAGGGCCCGCTCGCGCTCATCGACATGACCATCGGACTTGGCCGCTGCCACCAGGGCCTTGAGGATGGCCTGGCTGTGTTGTTCGACCTGGGCCGGCGGCAGGCGGTCGAGGGTCTGCGGCTCGCCCCGGGCAGCCGCGCCCTGCTTGGCCTGCCAGTTGCCATAGGCCTTGTAGGCAAGCACCCCGAGCGCCGCCAGGCCGCCATAGGTCACTGCCTTGCCACCATATTTGCGGGCCTTCTTGCTGCTCATCAGCAACCCCATGACCCCGGCTGCGAGGGCGCCGCCGCCGGCACCGGAGAGCAGGCTGCCCAGGCCACCGCTGCCACCGGACTTGCCAGCGGAAGCCTTGCCGGACGGGTTCTGCAACAGCTCCTGGCCGGACTTGAGCAACTGGTCGAGCAAACCACGGGTATTCATCGCGTGTCTCCACGGTGCGGGAAATGAACGCCAAGAATAAGCCCTCCTCGCCGCCCCGGCCTGGCGCAATCTTGTCACAACATTTCCAGATCCCCCTGTGGGAGCGGGCTTGCCCCGCGATGTGGGCAGCACATCACCATCGAAAAATAAGATATACACTTCCATCAAACGATAAAATCAATACGAAGCCTCCCTCATGATGACCCTGCGCCAGATCCGGCACTTCATCGCCGTCGCCGAAACCGGCTCGATTTCCGCTGCCGCCCAGGCCGTGTTCATTTCCCAGTCGACCCTCACCCTGGCCATCCAGCAGCTTGAACAGGAAATTGGCGTCAGCCTTTTCAACCGCCACGCCAAGGGCATGACCCTGACCCACCAGGGCCATCAGTTCCTGCGCCAGGCGCACCTGATCCTGGCCACCGTCGACAACGCCAAGCGCAGCCTGCAGCAGAGCACCGACCAGATCGCCGGGCAGTTGACCATCGGCGTGACCAGCCTGGTCGCCGGCTACTACCTGGCCGACCTGTTGACCCGCTTCCAGCGCGCCTACCCCAATGTCGAGATTCGCGTCACCGAAGACGAACGCCCCTACATCGAACACCTGTTGGTCAGCGGCGAGATCGACGTCGGCGTACTGATCCTCTCCAACCTGGAGGACCGCCTGGCCCTGCAGACCGAAGTCCTCACCCACTCGCCCCACCGCCTCTGGCTGCCGGCCCAGCACCCGCTGCTGGAGCGCGACAGCATCAGCCTCGCCGAGGTGGCCGAGGAGCCGCTGATCCAGCTCAATGTCGACGAGATGGAAGACAATGCCCGGCGCATCTGGGCCGACGCCGGGCTACAGGCCAATATCAGCCTGCGCACCGCCTCCACCGAAGCGGTGCGCAGCCTGGTGGCGGCAGGCCTGGGGGTGTCGATCCAGCCCGACATGACCTACCGCCCCTGGTCGCTGGAAGGTGACATCATCGAAGCACGGCCGCTGGCCGACCTGAACCAGACCCTCGACGTCGGCCTGGCCTGGCGCCGGGGCACGGCTCGCCCGGCGCTGGTCGACCCGTTCCTGACCGTGGCGAGGGAACAACCGGCCGGCGGTCGCAGGCATTCGATTTAATCGAACGCCGCCTTCAATATTTAGAATTTGTCGGCCTGCGCGGGCCACTCTAGTCTCTAGGCTGATGCAACGGCCGCCACAAGAACAAAGAGAGCCCGCATGCCAGCTACATCTTCTACCCCGCTGTGTACCGCGCTGCTGATCGATGGTGAGCTGGTGGCCGGCGCCGGTCGCGCCGAGGCCATCTTCAACCCGGCCACCGGTGAAGTCCTTGCCCAGGTGCCCGAAGCCAGCGCCGAGCAGGTCGAGGCGGCCATCCAGGCCGCACACCGTGCCTTCGCCAGCTGGTCGCGCAGCACCCCGCAACAACGCGCCAATGTGCTGCTGGCCATCGCCGATGCCCTGCAAAAACAACTTGAACCCATCGCCCGCCTGGAAGCCCTGAACTGCGGCAAGCCCCTGCACCTGGCGCGCCAGGACGACCTGCCGGCGGCCATCGATGTGTTCCGCTTCTTCGCCGGTGCCGTGCGTTGCCAGACCGGCCAGCTGGCGGGCGAATACCTGCCCGGCTACACCAGCATGGTGCGCCGCGACCCGCTCGGCGTGGTCGCCTCCATCGCCCCCTGGAACTACCCGATCATGATGGCCGCCTGGAAGATCGCCCCGGCGCTGGCGGCCGGCAACACCTTGGTGTTCAAGCCCTCCGAGCACACCCCGCTGTCGATCCTGGCCCTGGCGCCGGCGCTCAACGAACTGCTGCCGGCCGGTGTGCTGAACATTGTCTGCGGGGGTGGCGAAAGCGTCGGCAGCCACCTGGTCAGCCACGCCAGGGTGCGCATGGTGTCGCTGACTGGCGATATCGTCACCGGCCAG
Source organism: Pseudomonas sp. BJa5 (assembly GCF_030272875.2). NCBI lineage: Bacteria > Pseudomonadati > Pseudomonadota > Gammaproteobacteria > Pseudomonadales > Pseudomonadaceae > Pseudomonas > Pseudomonas sp. BJa5. The sequence continues at coordinate 35,381 of NZ_JALRNG020000028.1, read as the reverse complement.
AAAATTCTCCAGGCCGCCTCCCGCACACTCAAGCGCACCCATCTGGAACTGGGTGGCAAGGCCCCGGTGATCGTCTGCAACGACGCCGACCTACAGGCCGTGATCGAAGGTGTGCGCAGCTACGGTTATTACAACGCTGGCCAGGACTGCACCGCCGCCTGTCGCATCTACGCCCAGGCCGGCATCCACGACCGGCTGGTGGCGGAGCTGGGCAGCGCGGTATCGAGCCTGCGTTTTGCCGGCAAGCGCGACGCCGACAACGAGATCGGCCCGCTGATCACCCCGCGCCAGCGCGACCGCGTCGCCAGTTTCGTCGAGCGCGCCCTGAGCCAGCCGCATATCGAACGGGTGACCGGTGCCGCCGTGCATTCGGGCCCGGGTTTCTTTTACCAGCCGACGCTGCTGGCGGGCTGTCGGCAGAGCGACGAGATCGTCCAGCGCGAGGTGTTCGGCCCGGTGGTCACGGTGACCCGCTTCGACGAACTGAGCCAGGCCGTGGACTGGGCCAACGACTCCGAATACGGCCTGGCCTCTTCGGTGTGGACCCGCAACCTGGACAAGGCCATGCAGATCGCCAACCGCCTGCAGTACGGCTGCACCTGGATCAACAGTCATTTCATGCTGGTCAGCGAGATGCCCCATGGTGGCCTGAAGCGCTCGGGCTACGGCAAGGACCTGTCCAGCGATTCGCTGCAGGACTACAGCGTGGTGCGCCACATCATGGCGCGCCATGGCGAGCACCTTGAATGAACCGACCATAACCGCACTACGCTTGTACCTTTGTTTGCCACTGCCCCGACCATAATTTCAAACAAGAGGGAACACCATGTCAGCGCACAAGACCGCATTGCTCAGCGCCCTGAGTACCGCCCTGCTGGTCAGCACCGGCCTGCAGGCCGCCGAGCCGCTCAAGGCGGTGGGTGCTGGTGAAGGCCAATTGGACATCGTCGCCTGGCCCGGCTACATCGAGCGCGGCGAAAGCGACAAGGCCTACGACTGGGTGACCGGTTTCGAGAAAGAGACCGGCTGCAAGGTCAACGTCAAGACCGCCGCCACCTCCGACGAGATGGTCAGCCTGATGACCAAGGGTGGCTATGACCTGGTGACCGCCTCGGGCGACGCTTCGCTGCGCCTGATCGTCGGCAAGCGGGTGCAACCGATCAACACCGCGCTGATCCCCAACTGGAAGAACATCGACCCGCGCCTGAAGGATGGCGCCTGGTACACGGTGAACAAGCAAGCCTATGGCACCCCTTACCAGTGGGGTCCGAACGTACTGATGTACAACACCAACGTGTTCACGCAGGCGCCGACCAGCTGGAGCGTGGTGTTCGAACCGCAAGAGCTGCCCGACGGCAAGCCGAACAAGGGCCGCGTGCAAGCCTATGACGGGCCGATCTACATCGCCGACGCAGCGCTGTACCTGAAGTCGGCCAAGCCGGAACTGGGCATCCAGAACCCCTATGAGCTGAACGAAACCCAGTACAAGGCCGTGCTCGACCTGCTGCGCCAGCAGCAGCCGCTGATCCATCGCTACTGGCACGACGCGACCGTGCAGATGAGCGACGTGAAGAACGAAGGCGTGGTGGCCAGCAGTTCGTGGGGCTACATGGTCAACGGCCTGCAGGCAGACAAGCAGCCGGTGTCCTCGACCATTCCGAAGGAAGGCGCCACCGGTTGGGCCGATACCACCATGCTGCATGCCGAAGCCAAGCATCCGAACTGTGCCTACAAGTGGATGGACTGGTCGCTGCAACCGAAGGTCCAGGGCGACGTGGCGGCCTGGTTCGGCTCATTGCCGGCGGTACCGGCGGCCTGCACCGGCAGTGAACTGCTCGGCGCCGAAGGCTGCAAGACCAACGGTTTCGACAATTTCGACAAGATCGCCTTCTGGAAAACCCCGCAGGCCGAAGGCGGCAAGTTCGTGCCCTATAGCCGCTGGACCCAGGATTACATCGCGATCATGGGCGGCCGTTGAGGCCCTATCGCGGGGCAAGCCCGCTCCTACAGATCCGGTAGGAGCGGGCTTGCCCCGCGATTGCGAGCCCCGCCTCGCCAGCATTCAAAAGCCTTCCCCCGGAGCAACACCATCATGACCCTTGCAGTCCAGTTCACCCAGGTTTCCCGCACCTTCGGCGAGGTCAAGGCCGTCGACCGGGTTTCCATCGACATTCAGGACGGCGAGTTCTTTTCCATGCTCGGCCCCTCAGGCTCGGGCAAGACCACCTGCCTGCGCCTGATCGCCGGCTTCGAACAACCCAGCAGCGGCTCGATCCGCATCCACGGCGCCGAGGCCGCAGGCCTGCCGCCCTACCAGCGCGACGTGAACACGGTGTTCCAGGACTACGCGCTGTTCCCGCACATGAACGTACGCGACAACGTCGCCTATGGCCTGAAGGTCAAGGGCGTCGGCAAGCAGGAGCGTCACGCCCGCGCCGAGGAGGCCCTGGCCATGGTCGCCCTGGGCGGTTATGGCGAACGCAAGCCGGCGCAGCTGTCCGGCGGCCAGCGCCAGCGCGTGGCCCTGGCCCGCGCCCTGGTCAACCGACCACGGGTGCTGCTGCTCGATGAGCCCCTCGGTGCCCTGGACCTGAAGCTGCGCGAGCAGATGCAGAGCGAACTGAAGAAACTCCAGCGCCAACTGGGCATCACCTTCATCTTCGTCACCCACGACCAGACCGAGGCGCTGTCGATGTCCGACCGCGTGGCGGTGTTCAACCGCGGGCGCATCGAACAGGTCGACACCCCGCGCAACCTGTACATGAAACCGGCCACCACCTTCGTCGCCGAGTTCGTCGGCACCTCCAACGTGGTCCGCGGCGAATTGGCCGAACAGCTCAACGGCAGCCAGTTGCCCTTCTCCATCCGCCCCGAACACATTCGCCTGGAGGGCACCGCCGCCAGCCATGAAGTACAGGTCAGCGGCCTGCTCCACGATATCCAGTACCAGGGCAGCGCCACCCGCTTCGAACTGAAGCTGGACAACGGCCAGCTGCTGGCGGTGAGCCAGGCCAACAACCAATGGCAGGAGCAGGCACAGAGCTGGCAACCCGGCCAGCGCGTGCAGGCCCGCTGGGCCCGCGAGGCGATGACCGCGCTGCAGGAAACCGTCCTGGGCGAGGGCCGCTGAGATGAGCCTGGCCCTGGAAAAACCGGCCGTGCAGCCGGCGGACTCGCCGCTTCGGCGCCTCTCCAACCTGCTCTACCGGCGCCCCAACCTGTACCTGCTGATGCTGCTGATCCCGCCGCTGCTGTGGTTCGGCGCGATCTACCTCGGCTCGCTGCTGAACCTCTTGTGGCAGGGTTTCTACACCTTCGACGACTTCACCATGGCGGTGACGCCGGACCTGACCCTGGCCAACTTCGCCGCGCTGTTCAACCCGGCGAACTTCGACATCATCCTGCGCACCCTGGTGATGGCCATCGCCGTATCCCTCGCCAGCGCCACCCTGGCCTTCCCGATCGCCTACTACATGGCGCGCTACACCACCGGCAAGACCAAGGCGTTCTTCTACATCGCGGTGATGATGCCGATGTGGGCCAGCTACATCGTCAAGGCCTACGCCTGGACCCTGCTGCTGGCCAAGGGCGGCGTGGCCCAGTGGTTCGTCCAGCAACTGCACCTGGAAGCCGTGCTGCAGTTCATCCTCGGCATCCCGGGGGTGGGCGGCAGCACCCTGTCGACCTCGCACCTGGGGCGTTTTCTGGTGTTCGTCTACATCTGGCTGCCGTTCATGATCCTGCCGATCCAGGCCTCGCTCGAGCGCCTGCCGCCGTCGCTGCTGCAGGCCTCGGCCGACCTCGGTGCACGGCCGCGGCAGACCTTCATGCAGGTGGTCCTGCCGCTGTCGGTGCCGGGCATTGCCGCCGGCTCGATCTTCACCTTCTCGCTGACCCTGGGCGACTTCATCGTGCCGCAACTGGTGGGCCCGCCCGGCTACTTCATCGGCGGCATGGTCTACGCCCAGCAGGGCGCGATCGGCAACATGCCGATGGCCGCAGCCTTCACCCTGGTGCCCATCGTGCTGATCGCCCTGTACCTGTCCATCGTCAAACGCCTGGGGGCCTTCGATGCACTCTGAAAAAGCCTCGCTGGGCCTGCGCCTGGCCGCCTGGGGCGGGTTGGTGTTCCTGCACTTCCCGATCCTGATCATCTTCCTCTACGCCTTCAACACCGAAGACGCGGCGTTCAGCTTCCCGCCCCAGGGCTTTACCTTGAAGTGGTTCAGCGTGGCGTTCGCACGGCCCGACGTGCTCGAGTCGATCAAGCTGTCGTTGCAGGTCGCGTGCCTGGCCACCCTGATCGCCCTGGTGCTCGGCACCCTGGCCTCGGCGGCCTTGTACCGACGCAACTTCTTCGGCAAGGAAAGCATCTCGCTGATGCTGATCCTGCCCATCGCCCTGCCCGGGATCATCACCGGTATCGCCCTGCTGTCGGCCTTCAAGACCTTGGGGATCGAGCCCGGCATCTTCACCATCGTCGTCGGCCACGCGACCTTCTGCGTAGTGATCGTCTACAACAACGTCATCGCCCGCCTGCGGCGCACCTCCCAGAGCCTGATCGAAGCGTCGATGGACCTGGGCGCCGACGGCTGGCAGACCTTCCGCTACATCATCCTGCCCAACCTCGGCTCGGCCCTGCTGGCCGGCGGCATGCTGGCCTTTGCCTTGTCGTTCGACGAGATCATCGTCACCACCTTCACCGCCGGTCACGAACGCACCTTGCCGATCTGGTTGCTCAACCAGCTCAGCCGCCCGCGGGACGTACCGGTGACCAACGTGGTCGCCATGCTGGTGATGCTGGTGACCATGCTGCCGATCCTTGGCGCCTATTACCTGACCCGCGGCGGCGAAAGTGTTGCCGGCAGCGGCAAATAACTCCCGGAGGATTTCCCCGATGCAAACCAAACTGCTGATCAACGGCCAACTGGTTACCGGTGAAGGCGCAAGCCATGCCGTGCTCAACCCGGCCCTGGGCACCACCCTGGTGGAGATCCCCGAGGCCACGGCGGCCCAGGTGGACAGTGCCGTGCGCGCCGCCGACCATGCGTTCGAGGCCTGGTCGCAGACCACGCCCAAGGAGCGCTCGCTGCTGCTGTTGAAACTGGCCGACCTGATCGACGCCCATGCCCCGGAGCTGGCGCGCCTGGAATCGAACAACTGCGGCAAGCCCTACCATGCCGCGCTGCACGACGAGCTGCCGGCGATTGCCGACGTGTTCCGCTTCTTCGCCGGCGCCAATCGCTGCATGAGTGGTTCGGCCGGTGGCGAGTACCTGCCGGGCCACACTTCGATGATCCGCCGCGACCCGCTGGGCGTGGTGGCGTCCATCGCGCCGTGGAACTACCCGTTGATGATGGTCGCCTGGAAGATCGCCCCGGCCCTGGCCGCCGGCAACACCGTGGTGCTCAAGCCGTCCGAGCTGACCCCGCTGACCGCCCTGCGCCTGGGCGAACTGGCCGCGCCGCTGTTCCCGGCCGGTGTGCTGAACATCCTGTTCGGCAAGGGCCAGAGCGTGGGCGCGCCGCTGGTGACCCACCCGAAAGTGCGCATGGTCTCGCTGACAGGGTCCATCGCCACCGGCGCCCATATCGTCGCCAGCACCGCCGACACGGTCAAACGCACCCATATGGAACTGGGCGGCAAGGCGCCGGTGATCATCTTCGACGACGCCGACATCGATGCCGCCGTGGACGGCATCCGTACCTTCGGCTTCTACAACGCCGGCCAGGACTGCACGGCGGCGTGCCGCATCTATGCCCAGGCGGGGATCTACGAAAAGTTCGTCGAAAAGCTCGGCGCTGCGGTGGCCAGCATCAAGCATGGCCTGCAGGACGCCGAAGGCACTGAGCTGGGCCCACTGGTCAGCGCCCAGCACCGCGACAAGGTTGTCGGCATGGTCGAGCGCGCCATTGCCCAGCCGCATATCCGCCTGGTGACCGGTGGCAAGGTGGTGCCGGGTGATGGTTTCTTCTTCGAACCGACGGTGCTGGCCGACGCCCGGCAGGATGACGAGATCGTGCGCCGTGAAGTGTTTGGCCCGGTAGTGTCGGTGACCCGCTTCGATACCGAAGAGCAAGCGCTGGCCTGGGCCAACGATTCCGATTACGGCCTGGCCTCGTCGCTGTGGACCGCCGATGTCGGTCGCGCCCACCGCGTGTCGGCGCGGTTGCAGTACGGCTGCACCTGGGTCAACACCCACTTCATGCTGGTCAGCGAAATGCCCCATGGTGGGCAGAAGCTGTCGGGATATGGCAAGGACATGTCGATGTATGGGCTGGAGGATTACACCTGTGTGCGGCATGTGATGTTCAAGCATTAAAGGCAAGATCCCCCATCACTCACGGCCTTTTCCCACAGGAACCGCGTTGATGCTTATGGGCTGGTATCATAATCTGATACCATGAATAATCATCAACGCGGCACACTGAAGTCGATCTTCGGCAAACCACTACCCCGAAGCCTGGAATGGGCCCGCATCGAATCACTGTTGCTCGGCGCAGGGGCCAGGCTCATCGAAGGCAGAGGCTCCCGAGTTCGCTTCGAACTCAACGGCGTGATTGCGACCTTTCATCGCCCTCACCCGGACAAAGAGGCCAAGCCTTACCAGATTCGCGATGCACGCCCGTTTCTCGAACAGGCAGGAGTGACCCCATGAATGTTATGACCTACAAAGGCTATGCCGCCCGCATTGAATACAGCGATGAAGACCAATTGCTGATTGGCCATGTGGCAGGTATCCGCGATGTCATCGGTTTTCACGGCGAATCGGTCAGCGAGTTGCGCAATGCTTTCGAAGAAGCCGTCGACGATTACTTGCAGACCTGTGCCCGCCTGGGACGAGAGCCGCAAAAAGCTTACTCCGGCAAGCTCAGCCTGCGTCTGGAGCCCGCACTGCATGCCAGTGTGGCTGCAAAGGCTGAACTGGCCGACAAGAGTATCAACCAGTGGGTCAGCGAAGTGTTGAACCGGGCAGCGCACGCCTGAAGCACCATTGCGCGTAGCCGCTGCCGTCAGGCTCGGTAGGAGCGGGCTTGCCCCGCGATTGCATGTTGACAGTCACATCGCGGGGCAAGCCCGCTCCTACCTGCAGTCGATCGGCTGTGATCAATCACGCAGGTCGGACTCGTGGATCGGTTGCTCCCGATGGGTCGCCCGCTGGTACTGCGCCGGCCAGATGGCCTTGAGCCCCGGCTGCAGGTCTTCGTCGGCATGCAGCGGCCAATACGGGTCACGCAGCAGTTCCCGGGCCAGGAAGATCAGGTCGGCCTGGGGTTGGCGCAGGATGTGCTCGGCCTGCATCGAATCGGTGATCATCCCCACCGCGCCGGTCGGAATGCGCGACTCGACGCGGATCCTTTCGGCAAACCGGGTCTGGTAGCCCGGCCCCACGGGAATCTCCGCGTTCACAGAGGTGCCCCCCGAAGACACATCGATCAGGTCGACGCCCAGCGCCCTCAGGCGCTTGGCCAGCTCCACGGTTTCATCCGGGTTCCAGCCATCCTCCACCCAGTCGGTGGCCGACAAGCGCACGAACACCGGCAACTCCTCCGGCCAGACCTCGCGCACGGCTTCAGTCACCTGCAGGGTCAGGCGGATGCGGTTCTCGAAACAACTGCCGTATTCATCCCGACGCTGGTTGCTCAGCGGTGAAAGGAACTGATGCAACAGGTAGCCATGGGCAGCATGCACCTCCACGACCTTGAAGCCGGCCTTGAGTGCCCGCCGTGCCGCCTCGACAAAGGCCTGGATGATGTCGTCGATCTGCGCCTTGTTCAGTTCGGTGGGCTTGGCGTGTTCCGGGTCGAAGGCAATCGGCGAAGGGCCCACGGGCGTCCAGCCGCCGTCTTCGGCCTTCACGCTGCCATGCTTGCCCAACCAGGGCCGGTGGGTGCTGGCCTTGCGCCCGGCGTGGGCCAGCTGGATCCCGGGCACGGCGCCCTGGGCGGTGATGAAGCGGGTGATGCGTTGCAACGGCGGAATCTGCGCGTCGTCCCACAGGCCCAGGTCCTGGGCGGTAATGCGCCCTTGGGCGGTGACTGCGGTGGCTTCGGTGAACACCAGCCCGGCGCCGCCCACCGCCCGGCTGCCCAGGTGCACGAGGTGCCAGTCGTTGGCCAGGCCATCGACTGCCGAATACTGGCACATGGGTGAGACGACAATGCGGTTGGGCAGGGTCAGGTGGCGCAGGGTATAAGGCTCAAGCAGCAGGCTCATGAGGGACCTCCCGGGACTCCAATGGTAGGCCGACCCGAACGCTCATGCTTCCCCTTGGCCCGGTGCCGGTCCTTTAGAGCCTAGACCACTTTGCCCGCCGCAGTTTCAGCGCGGCTCCATGTGGGCGATCATCAGTTGCACGCTTTCCTGTCCGCGAAACTCGTTGACGTCGAGCTTGTAGGCCAGCTCCACCCAGCGCACCGTGGGGTTGGGCCAGACCTCGCGGTCGATACCGAAGGCGATGCCATCGAGCTTGACCGAGCCGCATTCGCTCTTGAGCACCACCTTCAAGTGCCGCTCCCCTACCACCCGTTGCTCGACCAGTTGGAACACGCCGTGGAACAGCGGTTCGGGGAAGTGCTGGCCCCAGGGACCGGCATGGCGCAGGGCGCGCGCCAGTTCCAGGTGAAACTCCTCCACCGCCAGAGTGCCATCGGACAGCAGTCGGCCGGTCAGGTCGTCTTCGCGCAGTTGCCGGCGTACTTCCTCGTCGAAGGCCTGGGCAAAGGCCGGGAAGTTGTCCGCTGGCAACGACAAGCCGGCAGCCATGGCGTGGCCGCCGAACTTGCTGATCAGGTGCGGGTGGCGCGCGGCCACGGCGTCCAGTGCGTCACGGATATGAAAACCCGGCACCGAACGGGCCGAGCCCTTGAGCATGCCTTCACCGGCATCGGCAAAGGCGATGGTCGGACGGTGGTAGCGCTCCTTGAGGCGCGAGGCGAGGATGCCGATTACTCCCTGGTGCCAGTCGGGCTCGAACAGGCACAGGCCGAACGGCATCGATTCCAGCGGCAGGTCCTTGAGCTGGGCCAGGGCCTCGCGCTGCATGCCCTGTTCGATGGACTTGCGGTCCTGGTTCAGTTCATCCAGTTGCACGGCCATTTCCCGGGCCAGGGTCGGGTCGTCGCTGAGCAGGCATTCGATGCCCAGGCTCATATCGTCCAGGCGTCCGGCGGCATTCAGGCGCGGGCCGAGGATGAAGCCAAGGTCAGTGGAGGTGATGCGTCCGTGGTCGCGGCGGGCCACTTCCAGGATCGCCTTGAGCCCCGGCCGGGCGCGCCCGGCACGGATACGTTCAAGACCCTGGTGCACCAGGATGCGGTTGTTGGCATCCAGCGGCACCACGTCGGCCACGCTGCCCAGGGCAACCAGGTCGAGCAGCTCGCCGATGTTCGGCTGCGGTCGGGTGTCGTAATGGCCCAGGCTGCGCAGGCGGGCGCGCAAGGCCATCAACACGTAGAACATCACCCCTACCCCGGCCAGGGCCTTGCTGGCGAATGCGCAGCCCGGCTGGTTGGGGTTGACGATGGCATCGGCAGCCGGCAGTTCGCTGCCCGGCAGGTGGTGGTCGGTGACCAGCACCTTGAGCCCGGCCGCCTTGGCCGCCGCCACACCCTCGACACTGGAGATGCCGTTGTCCACGGTCACCAGCAACTGTGGCTGGCGTTGTAGGGCAACCTCGACGATTTCCGGGGTCAGGCCGTAGCCATATTCGAAGCGATTGGGCACCAGGTAGTCGACATGGGCTGCGCCCAACAGGCGCAGGCCCAGCACACCGACGGTACTGGCGGTGGCACCGTCGGCATCGAAGTCACCGACGATCAGGATGCGCTGCCGCTGATCCAGGGCCTCGACCAGCAGGTCCACCGCCGCGTCGATACCCTTGAGCTGCTGGAACGGCAACAGGCGTGCCAGGCTCTTGTCCAGCTCCTCTGGCGCCTGCACGCCACGGGCGGCATACAGGCGGGTCAGCAGGGGCGGCAGGTCGCCGAGGAAGGGCAAGGTCGAGGGCAGCGGGCGTGGTTCGATACGCATGGGGCGACAGGGCTTCTCGTGAATCAGGTGTAGGGGATGGGGTGCGCGACTTCAGCCGCGCTCGCCCAGCAGCCATTCGAGCTGGACTTCGTGCTGGCCACGGTCATCGGTGACGAAGACCGTGCCTTCGCTGATCATCACATCCCACTTGATCGAGCGCGGCATGTCGGTGGCCAGGGTTTCCAGCACGTCCTGGGGCACGGCGGCGATATTGAGGTTCTTCAGGCCCTTGACCGCATCGACCACCTTGTTCTGCCACACGCGCAGGCTGCCGTAGGCCAGCAGGCTGGTGCGCTCGGTACGGCGCGAGCACCAGGTCAGGCGCTCGGCATCGGGCTGGCCGACTTCGATCCAGTGCAGGATGCGGTCATCCAGGCTCTTCTCCCACAGGGCGGCTTCGTCCACATCCGACAGACCGCGCCCGAACGACAACTGCTCGTTGTACCACAGGGCGTAGGCCAGCAAACGAACGGCCATGCGCTCTTCGGTTTCCGAAGGGTGGCGGGCAATGGTCTGCTTGACGCTTTCGTACACACCGCGGTCAAGGTCGGTGAGGTTCAGTTCAAATTTGTAGGTCGTGGAAGGCTGGGCCATGGCGGGCTTCTTGCGGCAAGAAAAAGTCGCCCAGTCTAACCGATCCCTGCAATCCTTGCCCCGCGACAGTATCTGAGCGCGCCCGCCTGTGATAAAAACCCAGATTCCGACCCGCCGCCACGGATGCACCATGCCTACGCCAAGCAAACCTCTTGCCGGTCTTAAAGTCGTTGAACTCGGCACCCTGATCGCCGGCCCCTTCGCCTCTCGCATCTGCGCCGAGTTCGGCGCCCAGGTGATCAAGGTCGAGTCGCCCGACGGCGGCGATCCCTTGCGCAAATGGCGCAAGTTGTACGAAGGCACCTCGCTGTGGTGGTTCGTCCAGGCGCGCAACAAGCAGTCGCTGACCCTCAACCTCAAGCATCCCGAAGGCATCGAGATCCTCAAGAAACTGCTGGCCGATGCCGACATCCTGATCGAGAATTTTCGCCCAGGCGTGCTGGAAAAACTCGGCCTGGGCTGGGACACCCTGCACGCGCTGAACCCGAAACTGGTCATGGTGCGCCTATCCGGCTTCGGCCAGACCGGCCCGATGAAAGACCAGCCAGGCTTCGGTGCCGTCGGTGAATCCATGGGCGGGCTGCGCTACATCACCGGCTTCGAAGACCGCCCGCCGGTGCGTACCGGGATTTCCATCGGCGACTCCATCGCCGCGCTCTGGGGCGTGATCGGCGCCCTGATGGCCTTGCGTCATCGCGAGGTCAATGGCGGTGAAGGCCAGGTGGTGGACGTGGCCCTGTACGAGGCGATCTTCGCCATGATGGAAAGCATGGTCCCGGAGTTTGACGTGTTCGGCTTCATCCGCGAGCGCACCGGCAACATCATGCCGGGCATCACACCCTCGTCGATCCACACCAGCGCCGATGGCAAGCATGTGCAGATCGGCGCCAATGGCGATGCGATCTTCAAGCGCTTCATGCAGGCCATCGGGCGCCAGGACCTGGCCGAAGACCCGCAATTGGCCAGCAACGATGGTCGCGACCTGCGCCGCGACGAGCTCTACGGGGTCATCGACCGCTGGGCCGCCAGCGTACCGCTGGACGCACTGATGCAGGTGCTCAACGAGGCCCAGGTCCCGGCCAGCCGCATCTACAGTGCCGAGGACATGTTCAGCGACCCGCAGTTCCTGGCCCGGGAAATGTTCCTCCAGGCCAAACTGCCTGACGGCAAGCCGTTCAAGATGCCCGGTATCGTGCCCAAGCTGTCGCAGACGCCGGGCTCCACCGAGTGGGTCGGCCCGGAACTGGGCGAGCACACCGAACGCCTGCTCGGCGAACTAGGCTACGACGCCCCGGGCATCGCCCGCCTGCGCGAGCAGGGCGCCGTTTGATGCCTCGCACCTGACCTGTTCCGGCCCGCTGGTGGAGACTCGCGAATGACCAAGTGCAGTCGACGACTCGGCCCCTTGCTGGCCGCCCTGCTCTGCGCCTTGGCGCCGGGTGGCGCCTGGGCCAAGGAGCGATTGCTCTGGTTGTTGCGTGATCTGCCGCCGCTGACCATCTACGAAGGCGCGAGCAAGGGCCAGGGCGTGATCGATCACTTGCTGCCGATGTTGATCGACAACATGCCCGAGTACGAACACAGCATCATCCGCGTCAACCGCGCGCGGGGCATCCAGATGCTGCAGGAAGGCAGTTTGACCTGCGACCCGACCCTGCTGTGGACACCTGAACGGGCCCGTTACGTACACTTCTCGCAGCCAAGCCTGGGCATGCTCAGCAGCGGCCTGGTGATTCGCCAGCAGGATCAGGCCCTGGTGGCGCCCTACCTGAAGAACCAGCAGGTCGACCTGCCGGCACTGATGGCCAATACCCCGCTCAAGCTGGGCGTGGTGGCCGAGCGCAGTTACAGCCCGCCGGTGGACGCCCTGCTCAAGACCTTGCCCAATGACACCCTCAGCCGCCACTACGGCAACGACGCTGCGACCAACCTGCTGCAGATGCAGCAACTGGGGCGCCTGCAACTGTTGCTCGGCTACTGGCCCGAAGCCCGCTACATGATCCAGCAGCAAGGCTGGTCGAGCAGCGATTACCGGTTCTACCCCATCCAGGGGGTCGCGCGTTACCAGTTCATTCGCGTGGGCTGCGCCGACACGCCCCTGGGGCGCGAGGCGGTCAAGCATATCAATCAATTGCTGCAACCCTCGCGCCGCCAGACCCTGGCGGACCTCTACGCCCTGTGGCTCGACCCGGAGTTGCGTGATCAGTACCTGCAGGACAGCCGGCAGTTCTTCAGCGAACGCCTTTGAGCAGGCAAAAAAAACCCCGAACGTTGGGGAGGCCGCTCGGGGTTCAACACAAGTCCCGCAGGACTGCTCGTGACAGTCGAAGGGTGCAGGAGCAAAACACCCCACCACTGCCCGTATAGAATCTGATTGCCTGCAGTGCTAAAGGTTCCGTCATCAGTGCACGGTCTCTCTACTTGCAGGACGACTCAAGGCCAGCGCCAGTGCGCGCGCTGATCCAGCTGCAGAGCTCGGCCCCCGGCATGGGACGGGCGATGAAGTAGCCCTGCATCACCGGCCGCCCCAGGTCCTTGAGCGCCAGCAGATCATCGGCGCTCTCCACGCCCTCGACCACCACCTTCAGGTTCATGCGCCGGGCCATGATCAAGGCGCCCGCCACCACGGCGGCCTTCTTGCCGTCCTGGCCCATGCCACGGACGAACTCGCTGGGCAGTTTCAACTCACTGAACGGCAGTTCCAGCAAACGTTGCAGGTTGGACTCGCCCAGGCCGAAATCGTCGATGGACAGCTGGCAGCCCAGAATGCGCAAGTGCAGCAGTGCTTCGAGCTGCAGGTTGTCCAGGGTGCTGCCTTGCGTTTCGACCAGTTCCAGGGTCAGGTCGCTGGCCGGGACCTTGTGCCGCTCCAGCGCCGCGGTAATACGCTGGCGAAAATCGCTGCGGGCCAGCAATTTTGGCTCGATATTCACGGCCACAGGCAACGCCCGCCCCTTGGCCAGGCGATGCTGCGCACTGAGCGCCAGGGCCTGGTCCAACACATGCCAGCTGAGGATATCGAACAGGTTGGCGCGCTCGATCACCGGGAAAAACTGCGCCGGCGACAGCAGGCCGAGGGTGGGATGCTGCCAGCGCACCAGGGCTTCGACGCCGGCCAGCTTGCCGCCGAAACACACCTTGGGCTGGTAGTGCACCACCCACTGTGCCTTGCAGTCGGCCAGTTGCGCCGCCGAGAGAGCCAGCAACTGCGGATACTGTGGCTCCTGCGGCAACCGGGGCTCGATGGCCTCACCGTCGAGATAACGTCGCAACAGTTGCAGAAGCACCAGCGAGTTGGCCGGTTTCTGCAAGCAGCCCAGGACGTTCAGCCCCAACTGCCGGGCCAGCTCACCGACGCTATCGATCACGCACGGCTCGGCGCCACTGAGGATGATCAGCGCGGCGGCAAGGTCGTTGTCTGCCAGGTGACGGATCAGCGCCAAGCCATCGGTGCCGTCCATCTGCAGATCGCAAATGGCGATGTCGACCCGGCCACGTCGGGACAGCGTCTGGCAGGCGGCTTCGACGGACTCGGCCGTGAGCACATCGAACACCCCGTTGGCATTGAGCATCTGATGCAGGGCCATCAGTTGAAAGGGATGATCTTCAAGGACCAGAACAGTCAATGAATGCATGAACGCTTACCCCGGGCAGCTTCGACAACACGGGGGCCAGAGTAGGCAAGAATGCGCCGCTCACCTATCAGAAAAGTCCTAAAGATTGCCGATACTTTTATCAACGCCCCCAGGAAATCGGCCTTGAGTGCCGCCATCACCTGGGCTCGCCGGGTTTGATCCTGCAACCTCTGTAGGAGCGGGCTTGCCCCGCGATTGAGCACAACATCGCGATCGCGGGACAAGTCGAGTCGTCGCCCCGCCGCACCTGCAGAAAAAACAAAGCCCGTCAGAGACGGGCTTTGTCACAGGCCTGGCGCTCGATCAGAGCGGCTTGCCGCGGTTGCCATGCTGGCTGACGAAGGCCTGGACGGCTTTCAGGTCATTGGCCAGTACGGTGCACTTCTCTTCCCGGGCGAACAGGTCGCTCAGGTGCGCAGGCAGCTCCAGGTCCTTGCCGACACCGGCCTTCTCCACCGCCTCGGGGAACTTGACCGGGTGCGCGGTGCCCAGCACCACCATCGGGGTGTCCAGGCTGCGACGGCATTCGCGTGCGGCCTTGACGCCAATCGCGGTATGCGGGTCGAGCACTTCACCGGTCTGGGCGAAGACTTCGGCGATGGTCTCGCAGGTTTGCGCGTCATCGACGGCCAGCGAGTCGAACAGCTTGCGGGCTTCGGTCCAGCGGTCCTGTTCGACGCTGAAACCACCACCCTGCTTGAAGTTCTCCATCAGCCCGGCGATGGCCGCGCCGTTGCGACCGTGCAGGTCGAACAGCAGGCGCTCGAAGTTCGACGAGACCATGATGTCCATCGACGGCGACAGGGTGGCGTGCAGGGTTTCCTTGACGTACTGGTTGCCGCTCATGAAGCGGTGCAGGATGTCGTTACGGTTGGTGGCGACGATCAGCTGGCTGACCGGCAGGCCCATGTTGCGTGCCAGGTAGCCGGCGAAGATGTCGCCGAAGTTGCCGGTCGGCACCGAGAACGCCACCGAACGCGCCGGACCACCCAGCTGCAAGGCGGCATGGAAGTAGTAGACGATCTGGGCCATGATCCGCGCCCAGTTGATCGAGTTCACTGCCACCAGGCGAGTGCCCTTGAGGAAGCCCTGGTCGGCGAAGCTGGCCTTGACCATTTCCTGGCAGTCGTCGAAGTTGCCTTCGATGGCGATGTTGTGGATGTTGTCGCCGAAGATGGTGGTCATCTGCCGGCGCTGGACTTCCGACACGCGCTGGTGCGGGTGCAGGATGAAGATGTCGACGTTGTCGCAACGGCGGCAGCCTTCGATGGCCGCGGAACCGGTATCGCCACTGGTGGCGCCGATGATCACCACGCGCTCGCCACGCTTGGCCAGTACATGGTCGAGCAGGCGGCCGAGCAGTTGCAGGGCGAAGTCCTTGAACGCCAGGGTCGGGCCGTGGAACAGCTCCAGCACCCATTCGTTGCTGTTCAGCTGACGCAGCGGGGCGACCGCGGCGTGGGCGAACTCACCGTAGGTTTCTTCGAGGATCTTCTTGAAGTCGGTATCGGCGATGCTGCCGGTGACGAACGGGCGCATTACCCGGAATGCCAGCTCGTGGTACGGCAGGCCGGCCCAGGAAGCGATCTCTTCCTGGGTGAAACGCGGCAGGTTCTCCGGCACGTACAGGCCGCCGTCGCTGGCGAGGCCCGCCAGCAGGACGTCTTCGAAATTCAGGGCCGGTGCCTGGCCGCGGGTACTGATGTAACGCATGACCTATTCCTCTAACGCAAAGACTGCTCAGTTCAGTTGTTCGACGCGGATACGCACCACGCTGCCAATCACGTCCTGCAAGGCTTCCAGGGCGGTGATGGCGTCGTTCATGCGTTGCTCGAGCACACGGTGGGTGAGCAGGATCATTGGCACCAGGCCGTCCTGTTCCTCGACTTCCTTCTGCATGATCGACTCGATGTTGATGCCACGCTCCGACAGGATGCTGGCTACCTGGGCCAACACGCCCGGGTGATCCTTGGCCTGGATGCGCAGGTAGTAGGCACTTTCGCACGCTTCGATCGGCAGGATCGGGTGCGCCGACAGCGAGTCGGGCTGGAAGGCCAGGTGCGGCACACGGTTCTCCGGGTCGGAGGTCATGGCCCGGACCACGTCCACCAGGTCAGCCACCACTGACGAGGCGGTAGGCTCCATGCCGGCGCCCGCGCCGTAGAACAGGGTCGAACCGGCGGCGTCGCCGTTGACCATGACCGCGTTCATCACGCCGTTGACATTGGCCAGCAGGCGATCGGCCGGGATCAGGGTCGGGTGCACGCGCAGCTCGATGCCATTGGCGGTGCTGCGGGCCACGCCCAGGTGCTTGATGCGGTAGCCCAGAGCCTCGGCGTAGTTCACGTCGGCGGTGGTCAGCTGGGTGATGCCTTCGGTGTAGGCCTTGTCGAACTGCAGCGGGATACCGAAGGCGATGGACGCCAGGATGGTCAGCTTGTGCGCGGCATCGATGCCTTCGACGTCGAAGGTCGGGTCGGCTTCGGCGTAGCCCAGGGCCTGGGCTTCGGCCAGCACGTCGGGGAAGGCCCGGCCTTTTTCACGCATTTCGGTGAGGATGAAGTTGCCGGTGCCGTTGATGATCCCGGCCAGCCAGTTGATGCGGTTGGCCGAGAGGCCTTCGCGAATCGCCTTGATCACCGGGATGCCGCCGGCCACGGCCGCTTCGAAGGCGACGATGACGCCCTTCTCGCGGGCCTTGGCGAAGATTTCGTTGCCGTGCACGGCAATCAGCGCCTTGTTGGCGGTGACCACGTGCTTGCCGTTGTCGATGGCCTTGAGCACCAGCTCGCGGGCAATGGTGTAGCCGCCGATCAGTTCGATGACAATGTCGATTTCCGGGTTCGTTGCGACCTCGAACACATCAGCGGTAATGGGGGTACCGGTAATCTGGCAATTCGGGTTTGGCGAACGCATGGCAATCTGTGCCACTTCAATACCACGCCCGGCACGGCGGGCGATCTCCTCGGCGTTACGCTGAAGTACATTGAAGGTACCGCCACCGACGGTCCCCAACCCACAGATGCCTACTTTGACCGGTTTCACTGTGAACTCCCCATGAAACGACCGACCCTGGGCCGATCGTGAAAACAGCCGCCACCACCAGTGGCGGCTTGCGATTGAATTACTTGGCCAATGCCAGCTTGGCCACTTGCGGCGCCGGCTGGTAGCCCGGAATCACCTGGCCGTTCTCCAGGACAATGGCCGGCGTGCCGTTGACGCCGATCGACTGCCCCAGGGCGAACTGCTTGCTGACCGGGTTGGCACACTTGGCGGCCTTGATTTCCTTGCCGTCGATCATCTTGTCCAGGGCCGCCTTGCGGTCGCTGGAGCACCAGACTGCCTGCAACTGCTCATCACCCGACGACCCCAGGCCCTGGCGCGGGAAGGCGACGTAGCGCACTTCGATACCGCGACGGTTGAGCTCGGGCACTTCGGCGTGCAGCTTGTGGCAGTACGGGCAGGTGGTGTCGGTAAACACGGTGATGTGCGACTTGGTTTCGCCCTTGGCAGGATAAACCACCATCTCCGCCGCCGGAATGGCATTGATGGTCTTGGCGATGGCCTGACGCTCGGTTTTTTCGGTCAGGTTGACCGGCTTGCCGTCCTGGATCTGGAACAGGTAGCCCTGTACTACGAACTGACCGTCGGCGCTGGCGTACAACACGCGTCCGCCTTCGAGCTTGACTTCGTACAGGCCGTTCAACGGGCTGGCAGCAACGCTGTCGACCGGCACGCCCAGTTCCAGGGACTGCAGGGTCTTGCGGATCGCCTGCTCGGCGTTGTCGGCCGCGGCGGCAAAAGTACTGACCAACGCCAGGGCGGCGGTGGCGATAATCTGGGTCACGCGCATGGGAACTCCTGAAGGCGGGCAAAGGGCCGGTAGCGCAACGCACGTCCTTGAAAGGCGGCGATCGAACGGTCCTCGATGCAAACCGGTCAAGCCTACCACATCATTTCCGCGCAGACCGCCCCCGGGCGACACATGCAGTACGCGATCAGCCCCTTGGGTGATGACGGGCATGCAGCTCCTGCAAGCGCGCACGGGCGACATGGGTGTAGATCTGGGTAGTAGAGAGGTCGCTGTGGCCGAGCAGCATCTGCACCACCCGCAGGTCGGCGCCATGGTTGAGCAGGTGCGTGGCAAAGGCGTGGCGCAAGGTGTGTGGCGACAGGCTCTTGTCGATGCCGGCGACCATGGCCTGGTGCTTGATCCGGTGCCAGAACGTCTGGCGGGTCATCTGCTCGCCGCGCAGGCTGGGGAACAGCACATCGCTCGGGCGCCCGCCCAGCAGTTCGTTGCGCCCGTCCCGCAGGTAACGCTCCAGCCACACCACCGCCTCCTCGCCCATCGGCACCAGGCGCTCCTTGCTGCCCTTGCCCATCACCCGCAGCACACCCTGGCGCAGGTTGACCTGGTCGAGGGTCAGGCTCACCAGCTCGGTGACGCGCAAGCCGCAGGCATACAGGACTTCGAGCATGGCGCGGTCGCGCTGGCCGATCGGCTCGCCCAGGTCCGGCGCCTGCAACAGCGCTTCGACATCGGCCTCCGACAGGGATTTGGGCAATGGCCGCCCCAGTTGCGGCATCTCGACCTGCAAGGTCGGATCGACGCCGATCAGCTTTTCCCGCAGCAAATAGCGATAGAAGCCACGCACACCAGAGAGAAAACGTGCCGTGGAGCGCGGCTTGTAGCCCTGCTCCAGGCGCCAGGCAAGGTGATCGAGGATCAGCTCGCGCCCGGCAGCCGGTAACGCGATGGCCCGCTCCTGCAACCAGCCGTTGAACAGCGCCAGGTCACTGCGGTAGGACTCGCGGGTGTTGTCGGCCAGGCCTTTCTCCAGCCACAGGGCATCCAGGAATTGATCGATCAGGGGGTGTTCTAGGGCGGGCATGACAACTCGGTGGCGGACGACGAAAACCAATAATTGCCGCTAGTCTTCCACAACACGGTCGGCATAGGGAGCCCGAATGAACGAACAACAGATATTGCTGACCTTCGGTGGCATAGGTGCCGCCGCCCTCGCCTGCCAGTGGCTGGCCTGGCGCCTGAAACTGCCGGCGATCCTCTTTCTGCTGCTCAGCGGCATCCTTGCCGGCCCTATCCTCGGCTGGCTCGACCCCCAGGAACTGTTCGGCCCGCTGCTGATGCCGCTGGTATCACTGGCCGTGGCACTGATCCTGTTCGAAGGCAGCCTGACCCTGCACCTGTCGCAATGGCGCGAGATCGGCAGCGTCGTCCATCGCATGGTGACCCTGGGCGCCCTGTCGACCTGGGCGGTCATTACCCTGGCCACCCATTGGTTGCTCGGTTTCGACTGGCTGCTGGCGACCCTGTTCGGCAGCCTGACCCTGGTCACCGGCCCGACCGTAATCGTGCCCATGCTGCGGGTGGTGCGACCGAAAGCGACGATCGCCAACATCCTGCGCTGGGAAGGCATTGTCATCGACCCCATCGGCGCCCTGCTGGCGGTGGTGGTGTACAGCTTCATCATCGCCAGCGCCGAGGGTGATGGCCTGAGCCAGAGCCTGATGACCTTCGCCGGGGTCATCCTCTGCGGCACTGCCTTCGGTATTGTCGGCGGCTGGCTGCTCGGCCAGGTCATGCGCCGCCAGTGGCTGCCTGAATACCTGCACAACCTGGCCTCGCTGGCGGCGGTACTGGGAATTTTCATTGCCTCCGACCAGGTGATCCATGAGTCGGGGCTCTTGGCGGTCACGCTCATGGGCATGTGGCTGGCCAATATGAAGGGCGTGGATGTGCGGCAGATCCTGCACTTCAAGGAAAACCTCAGTGTGTTGCTGATCTCCGGACTGTTCATCCTCCTGGCCGCGCGCCTGGACCTGCACGCCATGCTGGGGCTGGGCCCGGCCGTGTTGGCCCTGCTGCTGGTGATCCAGTTGATCGCCCGCCCATTGAACATCGCGCTGTCGACCTGGGGTTCGCAACTGAGCTGGCGCGAGCGTGCCCTGCTGGGCTGGATCGCCCCACGCGGCATCGTTGCCGCGGCGGTGTCGGCGATTTTCGCCATTCGCCTGCACGAGGCCGGTCATCAAGGTGCGCTGCTGCTGGTGCCGCTGACCTTTGCCGTGATCATCGGCACCGTGGTGCTGCAAAGCGCCACGGCGCGCCCCCTGGCCCGTCTGCTGAAGGTCGCGGAACCGGCGCCCAGCGGCTTTCTGATCATCGGAGCCAACTCGCCGGCGCGAATGGTGGCCAAGGCGCTGCAACAACTCGATTGCCGGGTGCTGCTGGCCGACTCCAGCTGGGAAAACATCCGTGCCGCACGCATGGAGGGCTTGCCGACCTATTTTGGCCACCCGGCCTCGCAACATGCCGATGCGCATCTGGACCTGGTCGGGCTGGGGCATTTGCTGGGGTTGTCGCCGGCCGGTGAGCTCAACACCCTGGCCTGTACCCGTTTTCGTCATGATTTCGGCCATGCGCGGCTATTCGTCCTGGCCAGCGGGCTGGAAGCCCGCCGCAGTGACAAGCACCGGGCCAGTGACGAGCATCGCGGCCATGTGCTGGGTAGCCAGGCCCTGACCTATACGCAACTGGCCAACCAGATGATCGACGGCGCCGAACTGTACAGCACCCACCTGACCGACACCTTTGGCTGGGAGGACTACCAGACCCTGCATGGCGAACGTGCAAACTTGCTGTTCGCCCGCGATAGCAGTGGCTGGGTGCATGTGTTCGGACCTGACAGTGCGCTGAAGCCCGGGCCCGGGTGGACCCTGGTGGCGTTGATCCAGCCGGAACAGAGCCTGGATTGAAGGCCTCATCGCAGGCTTCGCCAGCTCCCACAGGGTTATCAGTCATTTGTGGGAGCTGGCGAAGCCTGCGATGAGGCCGGCCCTACCCTGCTCAGAACCCGGGCAGCACCGGCACCGGACGCTTGTCGTCATCGATGGCGACAAAACTGAACAGACCATGCATGGCCTTTTCACGGCTGTCGCAGCTCATGCTTTCGACAAACACTTCAACCTCGACCTTGAGGCTGGTGTTGCCTACGTTGGCCACCCGCGCCACCAGTTCGACGATGGAACCGGCGGCAATCGGGTGCTTGAAGTCGATCCGGTCGGTGGACACGGTCACCAGCGGCAAGCGGCAAAAGCGCGTAGCGGCGATGAACGACACTTCGTCCATCCAGGCCAGGGCGGTGCCGCCGAACAAGGTGTTGTGGTGGTTGGTGGTGGACGGGAACACCGCCTTGGTCACGCGGGTGACCGACAGTTGGGTGCGGCGTTCGATTTCCTGCTCTCTGGGGCTCATAAACTTCACATCGGGTACAAATTTCAGACAACAAAAAAGCAGCCCGAAGGCTGCTTTTTTCGCATGGCGGCCGCAGCCGCCGGTCAAACTGTCATCAGGACAGTTTTTCCTTGATGCGAGCGGCTTTACCGGACAGGTCGCGCAGGTAGTACAGCTTGGCTTTACGCACGTCACCACGACGTTTCACGGCCAGGCTGTCGATTTGCGGGCTGTAGGTCTGGAAAGTACGCTCGACGCCAACACCGTTGGAGATCTTGCGAACAGTGAAAGCACTGTTCAGACCACGGTTACGCTTGGCGATGACAACGCCTTCGAACGCCTGCAGACGCGAACGATCGCCTTCCTTCACTTTCACCTGAACGACGATGGTGTCGCCCGGGGCAAAGGTCGGGATCTCTTTGGACATCTGCTCAGCTTCGAGCTGCTGGATGATTTTGTTGGTCATGCTGTGCTCCTAAGGTAAATCTCTGATCTACCATCGATACGTTAACTATCGTCCCGCTCTCGGAGGTACTCCTCGAGCAGCTTCTTCTCTTCTCCAGAAAGTGAGCGACTTTCCAGAAGATCGGCGCGTCGTTCATAGGTCCGCCCAAGGGACTGCTGTAAACGCCATCGCCGGATGTGTGCATGGTTGCCACTAAGCAACACGTCGGGAACACGCTGATCCGCATACACCTCCGGTCGGGTGTAGTGCGGGCAATCGAGCAGACCATCGGTGAAGGAGTCTTCCTCCGCCGAGTCCGCATGCCCTAAAGCTCCGGGCAGCAGCCGCGTAACCGCATCGATCAGGACCATCGCCGGCAGCTCGCCGCCAGACAGTACATAGTCACCAATCGACCACTCTTCATCGACATGAGCCTCGATAAAGCGCTCGTCGATGCCTTCATAACGACCGGCTATCAGAATCAACGATTCGTGCTTCGCCAGGTCCTTGACCGCCGACTGAGTCAGCTTGCGGCCTTGTGGGCTCAGGTAGATCACCTTCGCCGCCTCTCCGGTTGCCTGCCTGGCATTCACCAGGGCGTCTTCCAGAGGCTTGATCTTCATCACCATGCCCGGACCACCGCCAAAAGGCCGATCATCCACCGTATGGTGGCGATCTGTGGTGTAGTCCCGCGGGTTCCAGCAGGTCAATTGCATCAACCCCTGTTTCACCGCGCGGCTGGTAATGCCGTACTCAGTGATGGCCGAGAACATCTCGGGGAACAACGTAATGACGTCTACACGAAGGCTCGCCATCGTTTAGAAGTCCGCGTCCCATTCCACCCTCATCTCGCCTGCAACCAGGTCGATCTTCAGCACGCATTGCTCCGTATAGGGCAACAGGCGCTCCCGATCATCCAGACTGCCCGCGCAGGGCTTGACCACCATTACATCGTTCGCGCCGGTCTCCAACAGGTGATCAATCGTGCCGAACAGCTGTTCGTCCTGATTGATGACTTTCAGACCCACCAACTGGTACCAGTAGTACTCGTCGACAGGCAGGTTGGGCAAAAGGCTCCGCGAGATGCAAATCTCATAACCGCTCAGAAGACGAGCTTCATCGCGATCGTCGAGGCCTTTGAGCTTGGCGACCAGATCCTTTTGAGTGGAACGGCCACTGACCAGCTCGACCTGTTTTACCTTCCCTTCGTGCCGAAGCGTCCAGTTACGGTAAGCCAACAGGTTTTCAATCGGATCGGTAAAGGAAAAGACCTTCACCTCGCCGCGAACGCCGTGAACCGAAAAAATCTTGCCGACAACGATCAGGTCGTCAGCCTTTTCTGGCGTCGCGTTCATCGTGCTCAGGCAGCAGCCTTGGCAGCTTGTTTCAGCAGTTGAGCAACGCGCTCGGACGGCTGTGCGCCAACGCTCAGCCAGTGAGCAACGCGGTCTTCTTTAACGGACAGACGAACTTCCTGGCCGCGAGCGATAGGGTTGAAGAAACCAACCTGCTCGATGTGCGAACCGGTAACCGGGTTACGCGAATCGGTAACGGTCAGGGTGTAGAATGGGCGCTTTTTGGAGCCGCCACGGGCAAGACGGATGGTAAGCATTGAACATCGTTCCTGTAGTCGGTGCTGCAAATCATAATGCACAGCGGGCACACGGGTGCCCGAAAGGCCGCATATTCTCAAGGAATACACGGACTTTTGCAAATGCCTTTTTGCGATGGGCAAAAGGCCTGCCTGCGGATCTGCGGTTTAAGCCGCCTTCAAACAAAGGCGGCGGTGTTCCCGCCTAAGCGGGGGTTCCGAGGATCGCCCCGTTACCGGGCCGACCCTGCGAATAGGGTTACAGCTTGGGCACGCCGCCGCCGGGCATCATGCCGCCCAGGCCGCGCATCATCTTGGCCATGCCGCCTTTGGCAGAAAACTTCTTCATCATCTTCTGCATCTGCTTGTGCTGCTTGATCAGGCGACCGATATCCTGCACCTGGGTACCCGAACCCAGGGCGATCCGGCGCTTGCGCGAACCGCTGATCAGCTCGGGGTCGCGGCGCTCGGCCGGGGTCATGGAGTTGATGATCGCCTCCATCTGCTTGAACTGTTTCTCGGCTGCGCCCTGGGCATTGCCCATCTGCGCCAGGTTGACCCCGCCGATGCTGGGCAGCTTGTCCATCAGGCCGCCGAGGCCGCCCATGTTCTTCATCTGTTGCAGCTGGTCACGGAAGTCTTCGAGGTCGAAGCCCTTGCCCTTCTTCAGCTTCTTGGCCAGTTTGTCGGCCTTTTCCTTGTCGAGGGTCTGCTCCGCCTGCTCGATCAGGCTGAGCACGTCGCCCATGCCCAGGATGCGCGAGGCGATGCGGTCCGGGTGGAAGGGTTCGAGCGCTTCGCTCTTCTCGCCCATACCGATGAACTTGATCGGCTTGCCGGTAATGGCCCGCACCGACAGCGCGGCACCACCACGGGCGTCACCGTCGACCTTGGTGAGGATCACACCGGTCAGCGGTAGCGCCTCGCCGAAGGCCTTGGCGGTGTTGGCGGCGTCCTGGCCGGTCATGGCGTCGACCACGAACAGGGTCTCGATCGGCTTGACCGCGGCGTGCAGGTCCTTGATCTCGCTCATCATCTCGGCGTCGATGTGCAGACGACCGGCGGTGTCGACGATGACCACGTCGATGAACTTGAGCTTGGCTTCGCGGATGGCCGCCTGGGCGATGGCCACCGGCTTCTGGGTGATATCGGACGGGAAGAAGGTCACGCCGATGTCGCCAGCCAGGGTTTCCAGCTGCTTGATCGCCGCCGGACGGTAGACGTCGGCCGACACCACCATCACCGACTTCTTCTTGCGCTCTTTAAGGAAGCGCGCCAGCTTGCCGGCGGTGGTGGTCTTGCCCGCACCCTGCAGACCTGCCATCAGCACCACGGCCGGTGGCGCTGCGTTCAGGGCCAGCTCTTCGTTGGCCGCGCCCATCATGTCTTCGAGCTCGGCCTGGACAATCTTCACGAATGCCTGGCCCGGGGTCAGGCTGCGCGACACCTCGGTGCCGACTGCACGCTCTTTGATCTTGTTGACGAAATCCTTGACCACCGGCAGAGCGACGTCAGCCTCGAGCAACGCCATGCGCACTTCACGCAGGGTGTCTTTGATGTTGTCTTCGGTCAGCTTGGCCTTGCCGGTGACATGGCGCAGCGTCTGTGACAGGCGGTCGGTCAGGTTTTCAAACATGGTGATCCTTTCGGGCTCTGTAGAACCGAGGTTTATCAGCTGCCTCGGCGTGTTCGACGGGCCTTGGGCAGGGGCAGGTCGGCGATTATAACGAAGACTGGAGCCAGCGCACACCTCGCCGTCGGCTGGCAGTCTTCCTTGGCGGGCGCGTTCTATGCCAAACTCGACTCCTTTCGGGCTTGCCTAACAGGACTTATGCTCCCCTTGTCACCCAGCTTGCTACCCAATCTGATCGCCGCCTGCCTGTATGCCGCCGCGACTTTCTATCAAGGCTCGCGCCTGGCCCAGGGCGCCAAGGCCGACAAACGCCTGCTCGGCCTGCTGGGCGCGCTGGCGGTCATCGCCCAGGGCACCGCGCTGTGCTGGCAGTTGCTCACGCCCCTGGGCCTGAGCCTGGACTTCTTCAGTGCCGCCAGCCTGATCGCCACGGCGGTGATCGCCCTGACCCTGCTGGCCTGCCTGCGCATTCCGGTGGAGAACCTGCTGCTGTTACTGTTCCCGCTGGGCATGGCCACGGCCCTGATCGCCCAGTTCGCGCCTTCGGGCACGGTGCCCTTGATCAACGAGGAGCCGGGCATCCTGGCGCATATCCTGCTGTCGATCCTGGCCTACGGGCTGTTCACCATCGCCGTGTTCCAGTCCTTGCTGGTGCTGGTGCAGGACCACCAGCTCAAGCACAAGCACCCCTCCGGGCTGATTCGCAACTTCCCGCCCCTGCAGACCATGGAAAGCCTGTTGTTCGGCTTTCTCTGGGCCGGCTGGGGGCTGTTGTCGCTGTCGCTGATTTCCGGCTGGCTGTTCCTCGACAACCTGTTCGCCCAGCACCTGGTACACAAGACCCTGCTGGCCTGCGTGGCCTGGATCGTCTTCGGTGTGCTGCTGTGGGGCCGCACCCGCCTCGGCTGGCGCGGTCACAAGGCGATCCGCTGGACCCTGGCCGGCTTCTGCCTGCTGATGCTGGCCTATTTCGGCAGCAAGCTGGTCCGCGAATTCATCCTGCATGTCTGACAGGCACAGGTAAATGGACGCCCTGCCCCTAGGCCCTTTACTCGGCGTACTGGCACTGGCCCTGCTCTGGTCGGCACTGTTCACTGCCGTGGATGCCGCCCAGCAGCAACTCAACGGCGCCCGGCGCAATGAGCAGACGGGCGAACACCCTGAACTGAAGGTCACCCCCCAGGCCTTGGTGCTCTGCTCGACCCTGGGCAAGCTGCTGGTGCTGGCCCTGGCCTGCCTGATGGGGCAGCGCCTCAGCGGCGAACATGGCTTCTGGCTGGCCGGCCTGGGCGCCGCCGCCCTGCTGCTGGTGCTGGCCGAGTACCTGCCGCGGCAACTGGCCCGACGTCATCCACAAACCTTCATCAGCCTGGGCAACAGCCTGCTCAGGGTGCCGCTCAAGGTGCTGCAACCCCTGGCCTGGCTGCTCGATGGCTGCGCCCGGGTACTGCTGCGCCCGTTCCGGATCCAGCCCCATGCCGTGGCTCTGCATGAGCAGGACGACGACAGCGCCGCCGAAGACGTGCCACAGGCCGATCAGCGCATGAACCTGCCCGAAAGCCTGCTGGCCCTGGACAAGATCACGGTCAACGACATCCTGGTGCCGCGCAACGAAGTCGACGGCATCAACCTCGACGACCCGATCGAGCAGATCATCGAGCAACTGATCATCAGCCGCCACACTCGCCTGCCGGTCTATCACAGCGATATCAACCAGGTCGAAGCGGTGCTCAACACCAAGCTGATCAGCCACCTGCTGCCCAAGGCGACCCTGACCCGCGAGGCCCTGCAGGCAGCCTGCTACGACCCCTATTTCGTCCCCGAGAGCACGCCCCTGCAACTGCAACTGCTCAACTTCCATAAGCAGCAGCGACGCATGGGCGTGGTCGTCGACGAGTACGGCGAAGTCCAGGGCATCGTCACCCTGGAAGACATTCTCGAAGAGATCGTCGGCGAATTCGAGGACGAGCACAGCCTCGACAACCCGCACATCCACCCCCAGGCCGACGGGCGCTATGTGATCGAAGGCAACGTGTCGATCCGCGAACTGAACCGCAGCCTGGGCTGGCACCTGCCCAGCGACGGCCCCAAGACCCTCAACGGCCTGGTCACCGAAGCCCTGGAGAGCATCCCGGCCAGTGCCGTGTGCCTGAAAATCGGCCGCTATCGCCTGGAAATCCTCGAAACCGAAGACAATTGTGCCAGCCGCATACTGGTCTGGACCGTGACTCGCTAGCTATACTCGGGTCACGCTTACCCAGCCCGGCCGTCTAGCCCGCTACCCGCAAGGCATTGCTCGGCCCGCCCGCACTACTGAATACCGCGCGCAATTCTGCACTGCTTCACACCCCGAACAGTGTTCGCGCCCGCCCTTATCCCCTATGGGCGTATGCTCAGTCACGCGACCAATAACAATTCGCTTCGCGTTTGCGTTGTCGGCTGCCCGTGCAGTCTGACCGCATCGCCCATGGAGCACTCGACTGTCAGGGATAATCGCATGACGACCAGCAGCACCTATTCTGAAACCACCCAGGCCAGTCCCGGCAACTCGCCGGCACGGGTGGCCACCGCCAGCTTCATCGGCACCGCCATCGAGTTCTACGACTTCTACGTATACGCCACGGCTGCCGCCCTGGTGATCGGCCCGGTGTTCTTCCCGCAGACCTCGGGCACCGCACAGATGCTCTCGGCCTTCCTTACCTTCGGCATCGCCTTCCTGGCCAGGCCCCTGGGTTCGGCGCTGTTCGGCCACTTCGGTGACCGCATCGGGCGCAAATCGACCCTGGTCGCCTCGCTGCTGCTGATGGGCGTGTGCACCACGCTGATCGGTGTGCTGCCAGGCTACGACAGCATCGGCGCCTGGGCACCGATCCTGCTGTGCGTGCTGCGTTTCGGCCAGGGCCTGGGCCTTGGCGGCGAATGGGGCGGCGCGGCCCTGCTGGCCACCGAGAACGCACCCAAGGACAAGCGCGCCTGGTTCGGCATGTTCCCGCAACTGGGCCCTTCGATTGGCTTCCTGGCTGCCAACGGCCTGTTCCTGACCCTGGCCATGGTCCTGACCGACGAGCAGTTCCGCAGCTGGGGCTGGCGCATTCCCTTCCTGCTCAGCGCGGCGCTGGTGATTGTTGGCCTGTACGTGCGCCTGAAGCTCGAAGAGACCCCGATCTTCGCCAAGGCCGTGGCGCGCCACGAGCGGGTGAAAATGCCGGTGGTCGAACTGTTCGCCCAGTACTGGATGCCGGTGCTGCTCGGCGCGGCGGCCATGGTGGTGTGCTACGCGCTGTTCTACATTTCCACGGTGTTCTCCTTGAGCTACGGGGTAAGCACGCTGGGCTACAGCCGCGAGACCTTCCTCGGCCTGCTGTGCTTTGCAGTACTGTTCATGGCCCTGGCCACTCCGCTGTCGGCCTGGCTCAGTGACCGCTACGGACGCAAGCCGGTGCTGATCGTCGGCGCGATCCTGGCGATTCTCTCGGGCTTTACCATGCAGCCGTTGCTGACCTCGGGCTCCACCGCCGGGGTGGCGCTGTTCCTGGCCATCGAGCTGTTTTTGATGGGGGTGACCTTCGCACCCATGGGCGCCTTGCTGCCTGAGCTGTTCCCGACCCATGTGCGCTACACCGGTGCGTCGGCGGCCTATAACCTGGGCGGCATCGTCGGGGCCTCGGCGGCACCGTTCTTCGCCCAGAAGCTGGTGGCGATGGGTGGGTTGAGCTGGGTAGGGGGCTATGTGTCGGCGGCGGCTGTGCTCAGCCTGATTGCCGTGCTGTGCCTGAAAGAGACCCGGCATTCGGATCTCTAGAAGCAATCGCGGGGCAAGCCCGCTCCCACAGGTCTGTGGGAGCGGGCTTGCCCCGCGATGAGGCGTATCACAATGTCAGGGTCAGGCGCTTGACCAGGGCTCCCGGCAAATGGCTCGAACTGGTCTGGCGCTGATCATAGGTGCTGGTCGACAGGATCAGCTCGCGCTCGCGGGTCAGGGCTTCCAGCTGTGAACCCAGCAGACTGTAGACGCTGTCGTCGAAGCGCATGGTGCTGACCGGCGCCTGGATCTGCCCGTCCTCGACCCAGAAGGTGGCGAAGCGGGTCAGGCCGGTCATGCGTGCCGCCGGCAGGTCGGAAAAGTTCAGGTACCAGAAGTTGCTGATGTACAGGCCGGTGCCCAGGCGCGCGAGGATGTCTGCCTGTGGCAGGTCACCGGCGGCCATGCTCAGGGCACAGGGCGACTCGTGGCCATCGGCGCCGTTGGCGCTGAGCTCGAACTCGGCGGCGCTACGGGCGCAGACCAGGCGATCGAGGCCGCGGCCCTGTTCGATCAGGCGCAGGTCGCTGCGCGGCGTGCCTTCATCGGAGAAGGCCGGGCTCAGCGAACCGCTGACCTGTTCGGCGATGCTGACGCCAGGGTGCAGGGTGGCATCGCCGGCGTACAGGCGTTGCAGAGGACTGTTCTTGGTCGCCAGGGCCTGGGCAGAGAAGCCGCCCCAGCAGAGCATGCCCATGATCTCGTCCATCGCCGCCGGGGCCAGGTAGGCGCGGTACTCGCCGGGCGCCAGGGTCTTGAGCGGGCGGCCGAGGTATTCCAGCTGTTCCCGGGCCTGGCGCAGGCGCAGGGCCAGGGCGTCGCTGTCCCAGCGCTGGCCGGCATAGTTGGCCTTCACCGCCTGGCCGTTGCTGTGGAACAGGCTCCAGTCGAAGTTGAAGCTGTTGGCCTGGTGCCAGCCGAAGGCGCCGAAGGAGCTGGCAAAGCCACGGCAGATCGGCCCGGCGGCGTAGATGCCGACCAGATCAAGCTGCCCGGCGCCTTGTTCGATCTGCGCCAGCACCTGGTCAACCTCGGGTAGCGGCTGGTCCTGCACGCTGTGGCTCTGCCAGGCGCTGTCGTCGAGTTGCAGGTAGGGGTCGGCCTCCAGTAGCGGCAGGGTCTGGCGTAGTTGCTCCAGCGCCTGGGTCAGGCGCAGCTGATCGACCTCGGGGTCATTGCCCAGGGTGAACTGCAGTTCGGCCTGGCGACCGTCCCGGACCAGCTTGAGCACGCAAGCGGCCTGCTGCACTTCACCGGCCTGACGTACCTTGGCATGGTTGAAACGGATGAACTGCGAGTGCTCGGCGCTGTAGCCCAGGGTGAAGTGCTCCGCTGCGCGGAGCTGCTCCTGGAGGCGCTCGACCAGGCGCTGGAAACTGTGCAAAGGGGTGGCAGCCATCAGGCGTCTCCTCCGAATACGTCGATCTGGCTGAATACGCAGGCGGGCGAGGCGTGGCCAACCCGCACCACCTGGTTCGGTTCGCCCTTGCCGCAGTTGGGCGTGCCCAGGACCTGGAAGGTGCTGGCGTCGCCGACGGCGCTGAGGTTGCCCCAGAAGCCTGCCGAAATACCCCGGTAGTTGGGGTTCTTGACCACGCCCTTGAGCTCGCCGTTCTCGATCAGCTGGCCCCATTCGCAGCCGAACTGGAACTTGTTGCGCGCGTCGTCGATGGACCAGGAGCGGTTGGTGCGCATCAGGATGCCGTGCTCGATGCCGTTGATCAGCTGCTCCAGGCTCTGGTCGCCCGGCTCGATGTTGAGGTTGGCCATGCGATCGATGGGCGCCCGGTTCCAGCCGCAGGCGCGGCTGTTGGCGACGCCGTCCAGGCCCGAGCGGAACTGCGACAGGGCGCCACCCAGAGGGCGCAGCAGCAAGCCGTCGCGGATCAGGAACTGCTTGTTGGCCTCGGTGCCGTCGTCGTCATGGCTGTAGCTGGCCAGCTCTTCGCGCAGGGTCGGGTCGAAGGTGACATTGAGCAGCTTCGAGCCGTATTGCAGGGTGCCGAAGTCGCTGGCCTTGACGAAGCTGGTGCCGGCGTAATTGCGCTCGTCACCGAGGATGCGGTCCATTTCCAGCGGGTGGCCGATGGATTCGTGGATCTGCAGCATCATCTGGTCGGGCATCAGCAACAGGTCGCGAACCCCGCTCGGGGTGTTGGGCGCCAGCAGCAGTTGCAGGGCCTGGTCGGCGACCTTGGCCCCGGCACTCACCAGGCCGCAGCGCTCGATCACATCCATGCCGCCTTGCTGGCCGAAATTCTCCCGGCCCAGGCTGCGGCTCTGGCTGTCCTGGCCATCGAAGGCAGTGGCCGTGAAGCCTGGGTAGATGAAGCGCTGGGCCTGGCGCAGCTCGGCGCCGGCGGTGTTCAGGTAGATCTGCTCGACGTGGCTGATGCCCAGGCTTGCCTGCCAGTTCACCAGTCGGCTGTCAGCGGGGACGCTGGCCGATTCGCGGGCCAGCAGGTCGAAACAGTCGGCCAGGGAGGCCACGGGTTGTTCGAGGTTCGGTGAGCAGTAGTCCATGCGAGCGCTGGCCACCGGTTGTTCACGCAGGTCGAGCAAGGCGCAGCGACCGATCTGCCGGGCCAGCGCCTCGGCGTGTTCCAGTGCGCGCTGCAGGCCGGCCTGGGACAGGTCGGCGGTGGCCGCATAGGCTTCAACGCCCTTGAGCCGGACCGTCAGCATCACCCCTTCGTCACGCTGGAGGAACGGTGGCTCGGCAACGTTCTTGCGTACAGAAAGGTGTTGCTGGGACTGCTGCACATGCCGCAGGGAAAAGAAGTCGGCATTGCTGCGCAGGGCGGCGAAGCGCTGGCGCAGCAAGGCGGTCATTTCGAACATGCAGGAACCTCCGTGAGTACGGTGGTTCCCCCTCAGAACCACTCGTCGTGCATGCCCAGGCAGGTGTCGTCGCGGGCCTCGAGCAATGCCAGGTCATTATGGCAGCCCGGCACTTCCCAGGTCAGGAAATAACGCGCGGCCTGCAACTTGCCCTGGTAGAAGTCCCGGTCCGCCGGATTGTCGCGGGCCAGGCCCTGTTCGGCGTGGATCGCCTGTTCCAGCCAGCGCCAGCCGATCACGCAGTGACCGAAGGCCTTGAGGTACAGCGCCGAATTGGCCAGGGCACTGTTGACCCGGCCCTGGGCCAGGTCGCCGAGCAATTCCAGGGTCACGCTTTGCAGGCGTACCTGCAACTGCTCCAGGGGCATGCGCAGGGGGTCCAGGCTGCTGAACTGGCAGGCACGCTCGCAGGTGCCGGCGGTCAGGCGCACCAGTTGCTTGAGCCCGGCGCCGCCATTCTGCGCCAGCTTGCGGCCGAGCAGGTCGAGCGACTGGATGCCGTGGGTGCCTTCGTGGATGGGGTTCAGGCGATTGTCGCGGTAATACTGCTCGACCGGGTACTCGCGGGTGTAGCCGTGGCCGCCGAGGATCTGGATCGCCAGTTCGTTGGCCTTGAGGCAGAACTCCGAAGGCCAGGACTTGACGATCGGGGTGAGCAGGTCGAGCAACTCGTGGGCCTGCTGGCGCTGGGCCTCGGTCTCGCCGCTCTGGGTGTCGTCGAACAGGCGCGCCGCATACAGGCCCAGGTCGAAGGCGCCTTCGACATAGGCTTTCTGCGCCAGCAGCATGCGCTTCACATCGCTGTGGCTGATGATCGGCACGGCGGCGGTGGCCGGGTCCTTGTTGTCCGGCAGGCGTCCCTGCGGGCGTTGCCGCGCGTACTCCAGCGAGTACAGGTAGCCGGCGTAGCCGAGCATCACCGCGCCCATGCCGACGCCGATGCGCGCCTCGTTCATCATCTGGAACATGCAGGCCAGGCCCTGGTGCGGCTTGCCGACGAGGTAGCCGACGCACTGGCCGTTGTCGCCGAAATTCAGCGCGGTCGAGGTGGTGCCGCGCCAGCCCATCTTGTGGAACAGACCGGCCAGCAGCACGTCGTTGCGCGGCCCGAGGCTGCCGTCGGCGTTGACCAGGTACTTGGGCACGGTGAACAGCGAGATGCCCTTCACCCCCGGTGGTGCGTCCGGCAGCTTGGCCAGGACCATGTGCACGATGTTCTCCGACAGCTCGTGGTCGCCGCCTGAAATGAAGATCTTGTTGCCACGCAGACGGTAGCTGCCATCGCCGGCCGGTTCGGCGCGGGTGCGGATGTCGGCCAGCGACGAGCCGGCGTGCGGCTCGGTCAGGGCCATGGTGCCGAAGTAACGGCCGTCGATCATCGGTTGCAGGAACAGGCGTTTCTGTTCGTCAGTGCCGAAGCTCTCGATCAGGTTGGCGGCGCCCATGGTCAGGAACGGGTAGGCCGTGGTGCCGGCGTTGGCGGCCTGGAAGTGGGCGAAGCAGGCCTGCGACAACAGGGTGGGCAACTGCATGCCGCCGACCTCGAAATCGCGGGTGGCGTTGAGAAAACCGGCTTCGAGGAAGGCATCGACGGCGGGTTTCACCTCGGGGATCAGGATCGCCTTGCCGTTCTCATAGCGCGGCTCGTGCTCGTCGTTCTTGCGGTTGTGCGGCGCGAAGTACTTCTCGGCGATGGTCCGGGCGGTGGTGAGCGCCGCGTCGAAGGTTTCGCGAGTGTGTTCGGCAAAACGCGGGCGTTGGGTGAGGGCCTCGGCGTCGAGCACTTCGTAGAGTTCGAAGGCCAGGTTGCGGGCGCTGAGCAGGGTCTCGGGCATGACGGCAGTCCGGTCGATGAGATCGGTCGAGTGTAGGAACGGGGTGCTGAGGTGACCAGCAAGATTGATGAGGGTGATAGCGAGGGACAGGTCCATGTCTGGACGCCATGCCGTTGGGAAATTTCATGCAGGTATCTGGGAAAGCATGCCTTGATGGCAGAAGGGCGAAAAATCTAATCAAGTTCCTTCGTAGTGTACGAGTACAAGGAAGGTCATCGTTGAGGTGGAGAGAGAAGAGTCCGCAGCGTCAACTTCAATTATGCTGGGCCGGCATGGATGGTTTTTATATTTTGTATTATCTGCAAGGCAGCCTTCGGCGAGGCGATGTGCCGTATCTCACTGATATAGACAATATTATTTTATTGGGATATAGCCACAGCGACTTTGCCATGGTCATGGGGGCAATGGGCTTGATCGCGCATTTTTCCGTCATCGTGACGTGTGTCTTGTTCGCTGTGGGTTGGAGAGTGGGCTGTTACTTGGCGATGGTGCAGATTCCATTTCGTGTTGTGTTTTTGATTCCTTCAATCTCCACGCTATTGCTTTGGCCCAGGTGGATTACAGATTATGTCCCTTGGTTCATGTTGGTAGTCGGCTCAGAAATAGTGAAAGTCTGGAGCTTGTGGTGGTTATCTCGGGTTAAGGGACGCAAGAGGGGTGGAGTAAGTGCTTCGCGGCCTTGAACGGTAATTTGTCCATGGGCTAATTGCAGGGCAGCATAACGATCTGCCGATCGTCATCAAGCTGGCGTTATTACCGGTCGCAGCGCCGTTGACGCTCAACGCGCACTCGTCCGCCAGGCACTCCAGGGCAATGGAGGTGTCGTCCGAGGGCAGGCCATGGACACGCTCACGTTGGCATTCCGAATATTCCTGCAACATGTACAGATTGGAACTACAGGATTTTTTGGCTGCGTCGGGGTTCTATGGGGGACTACTGCATCAGGACTTTTCCCATGTCTACAAGTACCCTTCCCCCGGCATCGAGCGATGACAATCGGCTAATAAGCCGTGAGCCGATGTTCTTTGTGGTTTCAATAAAAAAGCTGTTCATCATGACTTTCTTCACGTTGGGTCTGTACTCGTTTTACTGGTCCTGCCGTAATTGGATGTTTTATCGGCAAGCCACAGGAGAAAACGTCGACCCTGTCTGGCGAAGCCTGTTGAGCGTGTTTTCCTTTTACTTGTTGCTGAGTTTGGTTGACCGTCGGATTCGATCCACGGGGCGGCAATATGCATGGTCGCCAGCACTGTTGAGTGTGGGTGTTATGCTCGCGGCCGCGTCACCGTCAGTGCTGCTTCATATCAGTGAGCATACATATGGAAGGGTCCCGGTTTCGGAAGTACTGGTTGTACTGATTCCGCTGGGTGTTATGTGCTTCTGGATAATTGGTCGGGCTCAGCAAGCAATCAATTATTGCGAGTTCGATCCTGTGGGAAGGGGCAATACAGAGCTATCGATGACAGAGTTGGTCTGTGCGTTGCTGGGAGCGTTGTGTTGGGTGGCGTTGGTAATGATTGGGATTCTCAGTATGTTGTTAGGCATATTTGACTGGTGACGAGTTCAAGTGCGCTGAGTGATATGCAGGCTTGGCACGAAGGCGATTCGGGGCAAAAAGCATCGCGGGGGGAGCCCCCCCCAACACGGAGGGGCGGGGGTGCCCCCCCAGAAAAAAGCAGGGGGGGATAAAACCAGAATAAAAAAAAACCCCGTAA
>NZ_JALRNG020000279.1:0-202 GCF_030272875.2 Pseudomonas sp. BJa5 | reverse complement strand
CGCATCTTCGAAATCAGAGGTTGGCGCTGCCTGGCTGACGCCATCGCGGGGCAAGCCCGCTCCTACGCTTGCTCTTCATGCGCGTTATTTCAGGCGCCGCAAAATGCGACTTCAGGAGGCCGAGTGGAGGTGCCTGTAGGGGCCGTGCGCAGCACCTTCGGCGTCAGCCGAAGAACGCGAGCCGTAGACTTGGCGAAGCAAG
>NZ_JALRNG020000278.1:0-203 GCF_030272875.2 Pseudomonas sp. BJa5 | reverse complement strand
ACCGCCATGACCATCACCCTCAGCAATGGTGAGTCCATCACCATCGCTGCCGGTGAAACCAGCGGCAGCGTCACCGTCGCCGCGCCGGACGATGACGTCTACATCGACGCCGGTCAGGTCGAAGCTACCATCACCGGCACCAGTGGCGGCGACTTCGAAAATCTGGCTGTGGATAACACTCCAGCCGTTACCGAGGTCAACGA
>NZ_JALRNG020000277.1:0-204 GCF_030272875.2 Pseudomonas sp. BJa5 | reverse complement strand
ATTCGAACCTCCGACCGCTCGGTTCGTAGCCGAGTACTCTATCCAGCTGAGCTATGAGTGCAGGGTTGGCGCTTGATAGACCAGGTCACCTCTGGTTACAGCTGAAGCAATTTTCGCTAGGAACACTGCTTCGTCGTATGGTGCACTCAGGAGGATTCGAACCTCCGACCGCTCGGTTCGTAGCCGAGTACTCTATCCAGCTGA
>NZ_JALRNG020000276.1:0-205 GCF_030272875.2 Pseudomonas sp. BJa5 | reverse complement strand
GCGATGCATCGTTTCACTGCTGAGTTCGGGATGGGATCAGGTGGTTCCAATGCTCTATGGTCGTCAAGAAATTCTGTGTGCCGGTCCGTCCAAGGTGACGTGCCAGCGAATTCTTGATGCTTCTACTTTAAAGACAAAACCCCTACCTGCGTACGCAGATAGGGGTTTCGGAATTTAATCTTGACGATGACCTACTCTCACATGG
>NZ_JALRNG020000275.1:0-208 GCF_030272875.2 Pseudomonas sp. BJa5 | reverse complement strand
TGAACGGTTTTGGTGGTAATGACCTGCTCGATGGTGGCAGTGGTTATGACTATCTCTTTGGCGGCCAGGGCAACGACTCATTGCTCGCGGGCGACGACAGCAATGGCAGTTATCTTGTGGGCGAGGAGGGTGATGACGTACTGACCGGCAGCAGCGGTGTGGACACCATGTTCGGTGGCAGTGGCAACGACACGCTCGAAGGCGGTAG
>NZ_JALRNG020000274.1:0-212 GCF_030272875.2 Pseudomonas sp. BJa5 | reverse complement strand
CATGTCGAATTCCCGGCAGCTTTACCTGCCGAAAAGTGTCAACCATGTCCCCGCACACCTGTCCACCCTGTGTCCGGTCCATACACAAAGCCAAAGTGCGTAACGGCCCGCTCTTGCTCTTGCGATTGCTCTTGCTCTTCATGCACGTCAGTTCAGGCGCTGCAGAATGCGACTTCAGGAGGCCGAGTGGAGGTGCCTGGAGGGGCCGTGCG
>NZ_JALRNG020000273.1:0-215 GCF_030272875.2 Pseudomonas sp. BJa5 | reverse complement strand
CTACCGCCTTCGAGCGTGTCGTTGCCACTGCCACCGAACATGGTGTCCACACCGCTGCTGCCGGTCAGTACGTCATCGCCCTCCTCGCCCACAAGATAACTGCCATTGCTGTCGTCGCCCGCGAGCAATGTGTCGTTACCCTGGCCGCCAAAGAGATAGTCATAACCACTGCCACCATCGAGCAGGTCATTACCACCAAAACCGTTCAACGTATC